>JAHDEU010000209.1:0-1930 GCA_020628635.1 Hellea sp.
CCAGATTGCGCGTCAGGATCGCGTTGTGGCGTTGGAAGGCCGGCACGCCGACTTTCCGCGCGGACGCCATCATCAGCAGCTCATAGGCCCTGGGGGCGATGGGCGGCTGCAGGATGCCGTCCGGCGTGCCGGGGTGGTGATACATGCCGGTATTCACGCCGCTGATCCCGACCACGGCCTCCGTCGCGTCGTAATAGGGTGCGAGCTCGGCGTAGCTGATCGGCCAGTTAGGCGACAGACCATCCAGATCCCCCTGCATGAAGTCATACGGGCCCATGCGCGGGCTATGGCGGGCATAGTGGTTCGTGCGGCCGCCAAGCACCTGCGCGCGGTACCAGGAGAAACCGCGCGGGTCCCGCTGACCCTCGGCCGTTGTGTAGGGCTGGCCGGGGATGTGCGTGCCGCACACGCCGTTGTCGAAATAGCCCCAATTCTTGTCCGGCGTGCCGACCGCGCGCAGCGGGGCTTCGTTGTCGCGCTGGAACATGGGAATGTCGCTGGGAGCCTGGTTCGGCCCCTGCTCGACCAGGCAGACTTTCACGCCCAGCGCGGTCAGGCGGTAGGCCGCCATGCCGCCCCCGCCGCCGGACCCGACGACGACCACATCGTATTCGTCCCGCGTGACGTCTCTTTCACTCATGACGGGTTGTCCGCTGTGTAGCGGTAGGGCGTCACGTCGTAAGGCGGCGGGCCTATGGGCAGGTCGGCGGTTTCCAGCCCCAGCTCCTCGATCAGACCCAGGATATGGTCCAGTGCCTCACCCGTCGGGCCGGCATAGTCCTCTCCCGTGACCTGCGGGTCGATATGGCCGAGATCGGCCTCGCCCTCGGGCGTGGTGTAATAGGCACCGATTACGAGCTGGCGGAGGTGGCGGTACATCTCCCCGGCTGGGCGCAGCGGTCCGTCCTCGCCGGACGCCGCCGCCTTGCGCATGCGCGAGACCTGGAACTTGCGCTGCGAGTCGCTCGCGCCGAGCCAGCCAGCGCCGTGGTCGATCTGCATCTGCGCGTCGAGCCAGGCAAAGCCCTGATGCACCACCGTGCGCGTGCCGTTCATCCACGGATAGGGTGCGGACGTCCAATCGTCCCAGAAGTCGCCAATGCCGATGGCGGAGGGAGACGGTGCGGTGTCCGTGCCCGGCAGGATGATGTCGGAGAAGACTTCCAGTGCCCGGCGGTGTGTATTGCTGAGGATTTTCGGCCAAGGCCCTGTCTCTCCGATCTCGGCATAATCTGGATACATGCCGTAACCGGGATGGTCGACGACGGGGATGGCGATGTCATTGGGCCAGGGCGCGAAGCCGGACGCGCTGGCCGCTTCGGCCTCTGCCTCGGACTGCGCAGTGCATCCCACGACGCCGTTCGCCGCCATGCCGGCCGCCAATTGCAGCATGCGGCGTCGCGTCAGCCTGCCGTCTCGCGGGTCGGTTCCGATGTCCAATCGCGTCAAGCGCCGTCCCCCTTCACCGAATGAGGCCTCCCCAGGCCACCTCCGGGTTAGCGGGCGCGCTTACGCTCGGCAAGTGCGCTCAATCCGGGATGAGCGCCTGCAGCCCGGCCATGTCGAGTACGACCAGCTTGCGGCCGTCCTGGCGCAGCAGCCCCGCCTTGCGCAGCCCGCCGAGCTCGCGCGTCACGGCTTCACGGTGGCTGCCGATGCGGGCGGCCAGATCGCTATGGGTCGGCAGATCGACGATCACGGTCTCGTCGCCGTCGGCGCCTCGCGTGAGCGTCAGGATCTCGTGCACCAGCCGCGCGCGGCTGGTCAGCGTGGCAAGCCGGAAAGTTTGCGCGGTCTGGTCGCGCAGCAGGCGGCCCAGATGGCGCCCGGAGGCCCGTTTGAGGGTCACGCGCTCGCCGCGTTCGTCGGTTACGCAGATTCCGAGCGCCCGTTTGCCGAGCGTAGCCTGCCAGACTGAAGATTCGAGCAG
>JAHDEU010000209.1:1940-4628 GCA_020628635.1 Hellea sp.
GGCTCGGAAATATCGAACTCGATTGCGCCGCGGGCCTCGACGGCCTCGCGCAGGTGCTCCATGAAGCTGCGTTGTTCCATGCGGTGCAGCACGGTTTCGGATACGGCGCTGGCAATGGCCGCGCGCGGCAGGCTGTCGATCGCGGCGAGCTCTCCGAAGATCGTGCCCGCACCGACTTCGCTCAATATCGGTTCGCGCCCGGCTTCGGACAGCAGGGAGAAACGCACGCGCCCGCTCTCCACCAGATAGACATGCGTGCATGGATCGCCCGCATGCAGCACGGTCGCGCCGTCGCGAATGGTCAAGCGCGTGCCGCGACTGCGGAACGCTGCGGTCAGACTGTCGGGAATCGGATGGGGCAGCGGATCGATCATGCGGTCCGCATAGCAGCTCGATCTGCAAATTGCTGTTGGGTTTTGGCCTGGCGCGCAAAAACTTCGACAAAACAGCGGCGTCGCTGGTGGTTATCATGCGTCGCCGGCGCGCGGAACCAATCGTGCTCTCGCCCCGTTGCTCACACTCACACAGCACAGTGCCGTGCCCAGAGAGGAGAAACCCATGGATATCACCAACACACCGACCCCCGGCGTCCTGACAAAGGAAGACACGATCGAGGAGCTCAACGATGTCACCCGCCTGATGATCGACAGCTACAAGGGCTACAAGGAAGCGTCCGAGGAGGCCGACGACAATTTCGCGCTGAAGTCCGAGTTCGCACAGCGCGCCGAGGCCCGCTCGCAGCTGATCGGCCAGGTCCAGCAGCATGTGCGCGAACTGGGCGGCGAGCCGTCCACCCACGGCACCATGCGCGGCGCGGTCCATCGCGGCTGGGTCAACTTCGCCAATGTCTTCCGCGACGACGAGCACGGCGCGATGAGCTCGGTCGCCAATGGCGAGCGCTTCCTCGCATCCCGCATCGAGGACTGCATCGAGGACGGCCAGCTTGACGCCGCCGGCAAATCGCTGCTGCAAAAGGCGCATCAGGACGCCGTCTCCGCATGCCGCACGTTCGAGGCCCGCGACGACCGCTAGGCGGACCGCGACTACAAAGACACAGAGCCCGCCGCGCCAGCCGCGCGGCGGGCTTTTTCATGCGCGCTTGCAAAGTGCCGCCCCGCAGCTAGTCCTGGTGCCGAGGAGGACCTGCCGGGCATGACAGCTGCGCATTACGATCGCGAAGTGGCCGCCGGGCGTGCCATGCTGGATGCGGGAAACGTCGACGCCGCTATCCGCCACGTCAAATCCGCACTGCAGATCAACCCCCACGGCGAAAGCGCTTTCCGACTGCAGATCGACATCCTGTCCGCCAAGGACCGCCCTGCCGAAGCGCTGCGCATCTGCGAGCGACGGCTGGAAACCGTGCCGGATTGCCGCCAGGCCCATCTGCACCGCATCCGTTTCCAGGCCGAAATGGGTCGCGCGGGGCTTGCCAAGACCGCTTTGCAGGACGTGATCGCGTTGTTTCCAGACGACCCCATGATGGTGCATGACTGCCACCTGATGCACGACGCATTGCTGGACCGGAACCGCGCGGTCTTGCGCCGCGTGCGGGAGCTGCGCCAGTCCGGCTATTGGGGTGTGATGGACCTGGATGCACTGGAACAGGCCGCACACGCCAATGCCGGTCATCTCGCCACGCTAGGTCGGCTGCAGCAAGCCGATCTCGAACGCGGCGACATCGACGCCGAAACCCTGCACGCGCAGTCTATCGTGCGCTTTCTGCAAGGCCGCCTGATCACCGCGCGCCGTCTGGCCGGCCAGGCCGAGCGTCTCAATCCGCTCGGCGCGCCGCACTACCAGGAACTGCGCTTTCACGCGACTGTCGGCCTGATCCCGCTGTTCTGGCCCGCCATGCTCTTCATTGCCTTGACCGGCTCCCTCACCTCGCGCTTTCCGTGGTTCATTCGCATCTTCACCAACTATGCGCTGGCGCTCCTCGCGCTGTTCGCGCTGGGCGGGCTAGTCGGGATCATCGAGGCGATGCCCGTCCTGCCCGCGTCCGTGTCCGGCCCGCTCGCCGTGACGGTCAGTCTGCTCAATGTCGTTTGGGCGGTCTATGCCATATGGGCCTTGGGCAGCATCGGCCGCTGGAGGGCGTCGCGGTCGCAAAGCTACACGATTTCAAAGGACTACTGACATGGACGCACCCGGTTTCAATGCGAGCGTCGAACAGCTGCGAAAGGCCGTTCTGGCCGCGCCGGGCATGGATGGCCTGCTCGCGGGCTATGTCGCCCTGCTGGAGACCGCGCCCGATAGCGGGCTGATCGTCACCGGACTGCAGGACATCGACGTGGAAAGCTACGCCGACAAGGCGCTGCGCAGCAAGGTGGCAGGGTTGCTCCGAGACGCCGGTGCGCTGGAAATGGCGGGGGCGTGGGACCCGGTCATGTCGCGGCTGGCGGCGGGAGGCGTCCCGGCGACGCGCGCGGCCAGCGCTTCCTCGTCCGCCGGTCCCATGATCGGCTTGGACGACATTGGCGGGCTCGAAGACGTCAAGAAGCAGGTCCGCCGCCGCATCATTAATCCCTTCCTGAAGCAGGAGCTGTTCGCGCGGTTCAAGCGCAAGGCGGGCGGCGGGGTGCTGATGTATGGCCCGCCCGGCTGCGGCAAGACCATGATGGCGCGGGCGCTGGCTCACGAGTGCAACGCCCACTTCATCAATGTGAAGGCCGCCGACCTGCTCGACCC
>JAHDEU010000210.1:0-4147 GCA_020628635.1 Hellea sp.
GTGGGATTGGTCTCGTTCTTCTCGATCTGGCTGATCATGGACTTGGCGACGCCGGACATTTCCGACAATTCCCCGAGCGACAGCGAATCGGCCTTGCGCAGTCGCGAGATCGTCGCGCCGAGCTTCTCGGATAGGGCCGCCGTTTCGGGGCAGGGCGCGCGGCGGGATCGGGCTTTACGAGTGGCGCTCATCACGGGTCCGTGCAAGAAAAGGGGTGGCGGTCTGTCGCATCGTTCTGTATATAGAACGCACTGACCTTTCAAGCGAACAGTGAGCGCATGCGTTACCTTCCCATTAATATCGATCTGCGCGGCAAGCGCGTCGTCGTTTTCGGCGGCGGCGGTGCGGCGGAAGCCAAGCTGCGCACGATCCTGCGCACGGAGGCCGAGGTGCGCGTCGTGAGCGTGGAGCCATCAGCGGAGATACAGCGCTGGGCCGAGGACGGACGGCTTCACATCGCGACTGACTGCTGTCTCGACTGCGCGACGCTTGTCTATGCCGCGACCGAAGAGCCGGAAGAGAACCTGCGCATCGCCGAGCTCGCCCGCGCCAAGAACATTTCCTGCAACGCCGCCGACATGCCGGCGGGCTGCGACTTCATCACGCCTGCCCTGGTGGACCGCGCGCCAGTGGTGGTCGCCATCGGCAGCGAGGGCACGAGCCCTGGTCTCGCCCGCGCCATCAAGTCCGACATCGAAACGCGCCTGCCGAGCGATCTCGGCGAGACCGCGCGGACCATCAAGGGCCTGCGCGACCAGCTGAAGACGGAAGAGCCCGACATCGCCCGCCGCCAGGCCATTTGGGCCGACGTGCTGGGAGCTGGGCGCAACAACTTCTCCTCTCTATCGCCCGAGACTGTCACTGAGAGATATAGCCGTGCGCGCGCGGGCGGGGATAGGTCTGGTCACGTCCACATCGTAGGCGCGGGTCCGGGCGATCCCGACCTGCTCACGGTCGGCGCGCTGCGCGTCATGCACAGATGTCGTGATCTACGACCGCCTGGTGAGCGACGATGTTCTCGCGCTCTGCCGCCGGGAAGCGGAGTATGTCTATGTCGGCAAGGTGCCGGGCGGAGCCTCCACGCGGCAGGAGGAAATCAACCGCCTGCTGGTCGAACATGGCCGGGCGGGCTCCATCGTCGTGCGCCTCAAGAGCGGGGATCCATTGGTCTTCGGGCGCGCGGAAGAGGAGTTTGCCGCTCTGGATGCCGCCGGGCTCGACTTCACTATCCACCCCGGCATCACGGCCGCGACCGCCGCCGCCGCCAGCTGGCGCCATTCGCTGACCGTGCGCGGGGAGAATACCGCCGCCGTGCTCGCGACTGGACATGACGAGAGCGGCTTTGCGGAGCTGGATTGGGCTTCGCTGGCAAAACCGGGCGCGCGCGCCACGATCTATATGGGCCTTCGGGCGTCGCGCTTCATCCAGGGACGCCTCATGGTATCCGGCGCCGACCCGGCCATGCCGGTCTGCGTGGTCGAGAACGCATCTCGCTCCAACGAGGTGATCCTGTCCACCACGCTCGCGGAACTGCCGGATGCGCTGGTCGCGGGCGGCATCACCGGACCCGCCGTTCTCATGCTCGGCTACACCCGCCGCGGCGCGGCCCAAGCATTGAAGGAAGCGTCATGAGCGAGACGAAGAGCGAGCTGCCGCCCACCATCAAGACCAGCGCCAAGCACAAGGGCAAGGGCCCGCAAGCCATGACGGCCAATGAGCTGCGCTCGGGCTTGTCCGTGTGGATGACGCAGGACTTCGGCTGGTCGCGTGACTACGCCGACGCGCTGCTGACCGAGGACGATGCGACCATCGAAAGGATGCAGGACGTCGCGAATGCGGCGGAGCTCTCCAACACGGTCGTCGGCGCCTATTTCATCGACACGGTCAACGGCGCGCCCGCGCGCTACCGCGAACGCTTCCGCACGCACGGCCCCTCCTACGACACGGCGGACCTGATCTGATGTACCGATACGATGAATTCGACGCGGAGTTCGTGAACGCCCGCGTGGCGCAGTTCCGCGACCAGGTGGAGCGCCGGCTCGATGGCCGCTTGAGCGAGGCGGAGTTCCGCCCGCTGCGCCTGATGAACGGGCTCTACCTGCAGCTCCACGCCTATATGCTGCGTGTTGCCGTGCCCTACGGGACGCTGCGGAGCGAACAGCTGCGCATGCTGGCACACCTCGCGGACAAATATGACAAGGGCTATGGCCACGTCACGACCCGCCAGAACATGCAGTTCAACTGGCCCGTGCTGGGCGATGTGCCCGATATGCTGGCCGACCTCGCATCGGTCGAGATGCACGCCATCCAGACCTCCGGCAACTGCATCCGCAACGTGACTTGCGATCCCTATGCCGGCGCGGCCGCCGACGAGATCGAGGATCCGCGCCCGCTGGCCGAGCTGCTCCGCCAATGGTCCATGCTCCACCCGGAGTTTTCATTCCTCCCGCGCAAATTCAAGATCGCGGTGACGGGTGCGCCGACCCACGACCGCGCCATGGTGCGCGCCCACGATATCGGCATCGAGGTCGTGCGCGGGCCGTCGGGCGAGGTGGGCTATCACATCATCGTCGGTGGCGGACTGGGACGCACGCCGATCATCGGCGAGACCCTGCGCGCCTTCTGCCCCAAGGACGAGCTGCTGCCCTATCTGGACGCCACCATGCGGGTCTACAACCGCTTCGGCCGTCGCGACAACAAGTACAAGGCGCGCATCAAGATCCTTGTCCGCGAGACCGGGATCGAGGAGTTCCGCTTCCTCGTTGACGAAGAGTTCAAGGCGTTGGACGCGTCCGACATCATGGTCAGCCAGGCCGAGCGCGACCGCATCGCGGCCTATTTCGCGCCGCCCGAATATGCGAGCGACATCAAGGCGCTGGACCTCGAGGCTCAACCCGAAGCCTTCCGCAAATGGGTCGAAACGAACGTCCACACCCATGTCCAGCCCGGCTACGCCATCGTCAATATCAGCTTGAAGGACCCGGAGCGCGCGCCCGGCGACATCACGGCGGAGCAGATGCGCGCTGTCGCGGACCTCGCGGACAAGCACAGCTTCGGCGAGATTCGCACGACGCACCAGCAGAACATGGTACTGGCGCATGTCCGACAGGACGAGCTGCGCGCGGTCTGGGACGGTCTCGTCGCCGCCCAGCTGGAAGACGCCAACATCAACCTGATCGGCGACATCATCTGCTGCCCCGGCATGGATTTCTGCGCGCTGGCGACGGCCCGGAGCATTCCTGTCGCGCAGAAGATCGCCGAGCGTTTCAACGACCACGCGCGCCAGCAGGCCATTGGCGAGATGCAAATCAAGATCAGCGGCTGCATCAATGCCTGCGGCCACCACCATGTCGGGCATATCGGCATTCTCGGCCTCGAAAAGGCAGGCGTGGAGTTCTACCAGGTCACGCTGGGCGGCGACGCGACGCAGACTGCGCGCGTGGGCGACCGCACGGGTAAAGGCCTCTCGGAGGCCGAGCTGATCGACGGCATCGAGCGCATCGTGGACCGCTATATGGACGTACGGGAAGGGAACGAGCGTTTCCTCGACACCTATCAGCGCCTGGGTGCTGAGACCTTCAAGGAGGCGCTCTATGCCGATGCTTGATCTAATAAGCTCGACCGGTGTCGCGCCGAACGACGTCGAACCTGCTCTGTTCGACGCCGCCGTCAACCAGGACATCGATGCGCTCCATCTGCCCAACGACGCAGACCTCTCCGACTATCTGGACGCGCTGCCGCGCGTGAAGTCGATCTTCGTGGACTTCCCGGCCTTCACCGACGGCCGAGGTTTCAGCCTCGCCCGCCTGCTGCGCCATCGCCATGGCTATGAAGGCCTGCTCGTCGCGGACGGGCAGCTCATCCCCGACCAGTTCGCCTTTGCGCTCCAATGCGGTTTCGACGCAGTGCGCGTCAAACGCAGCGAGCGCGAGCGGCACACGGCGGAGGCGTGGCAGGCCGCGCTCGACGCCTTCGACGTCACCTATCAGCGCGGCTATGCCGTCAAGGCCGGACCGGCCACATCCATTTTCGACGCCCGCCTGACTGCCGCGGAGGCAAACAAGACAACCGACCCTTTTTCGGCCTGAGCGCAGAGGCGTCGCTCCGTCGCGCGATCGACAAGCATGACGGCGACATCTTCCTCGCC
>JAHDEU010000210.1:4157-4626 GCA_020628635.1 Hellea sp.
GCAAGCGGCGCTCGACGCCTTCGACGTCACTTACCAGCGCGGCTATGCCGTCAAGGCCGGACCCGCGACGTCCATCTTCGACGAGCGCCTCACAGCGGCCCAAAGGACCACGGAGGCAAACAAGACAACCGACCCTTTTTCGGCCTGAGCGCAGAGGCGGCGCTCCGTCGCGCGATCGACAAGCATGACGGCGACATCTTCCTCGCCAGCTCGCTCGGCGCGGACAGTGCCGTGCTGCTGCACATGGTCTCGCGCATCCGTCCGGACCTGCCGGTCTACTTCCTCGATACGGGCAAGCATTTTCGGCAAACGCTCACCTATCGCGACAAGCTGATTGCTCAACTGGGCCTGACCAACTTCATCAACGTCCACCCGAACCCCGAGCAGCTGCGCGACATCGACCCGACGGGCGAGCTGCACGAAACGCAGCCCGACGCCTGCTGCGCGGTGCGCAAGGTCTATCCGCTCA
>JAHDEU010000211.1 GCA_020628635.1 Hellea sp.
TCGCTAAGCCCGCCGCGTGACGGCCCAAGCCACATCCATGCCCGCGAATCGCGGACCGTTCTATGCGGCGCTGCTTGGCGCGGCTTGGCTGGTCGTGCATCTCTACAGCGTGTTCGGCCACACGATCGGCGAGCCTCTCTGGCTGACCATCGCGCTGATCCTCGCCCAGCTCTGGCTTTACACGGGCCTGTTCATCGTCGCGCATGACACCATGCACGGCAGTTTCGCGCCAAACCACCCGGCGGCGAACAAGTGGGTCGGGCGGCTGATCATGACGTGGTATGCGGGCTTTTCCTGGGACAAGATGCGAGTGGCCCACCACCAGCACCACGCGACGCCGGGTACGGCGGATGACCCCGACTTCAACGCCGACAACCCTCACGCCTTCTGGCCGTGGTATTTTCGCTTCTTCCTGCGCTACTTCGCGTGGCAGCAGGTGGTCGTTCTCGCCGCCATCGGTGCGGTCTATATGCTGCTGGGGGCGTCTTATCCGAACCTCATCGTCATGTGGGCCGTGCCGTCCATCGCCTCGTCGCTGCAGCTGTTCTATTTCGGCACATATCTCACCCATCGCCACGGCGACGGGTTCGCGGATGAGCACAATTCGCGGTCCAACGACTATCCGCGCTGGCTGTCCCTGCTGACCTGCTTCCATTTCGGCTATCACCACGAGCACCACCTCTACCCGCATGAGCCGTGGTGGCGTCTGCCCGCGCGCAAGATGGAGGCGGAGGCGTGAGCTGGTATGCCGCCACCGCCGTCGTGTTCGCCTCCGTCATCGGGATGGAGATTTTTGCCTGGGCGATCCACAAATACGTCATGCACAGCAAATGGGGCTGGGGCTGGCATGAGAGCCACCACACCGACACGCACGGCCCGTTCGAGCGCAACGACCTCTATGCGGTCTGCTTCTCCGTCATCGCGGCCGGCCTCTTTATCTGGGGCATGAGCTGGCCGCCCGCCTTCTTCATCGGCGTGGGGCTCAGCGTGTACGGCCTGCTCTACGCCTTCGTGCATGACGGCCTCGTCCACCAGCGCTGGCCGTTTTTCGTCAAGGTCCGTGGCAAATACATGAAGCGGCTCGTGCAGGCACACCGCATCCACCACGCCACCCATGGCCGCGACGGCGCGGTGTCCTTCGGCTTTCTCTATGCCGAGGATGTGCGCAAGCTGAAGGCGCGGCTGAAGTCCAAGCAGGCCTGAGCTGACCGAGCCGCTCGGCATGTTCCAAGGGTTCGGCCCGGATGAGCTGATCGAGTGCTATCGCCGCGGCATCTTTCCCATGGCCGACGACCGGGGCGCCAACTCTCTCTACCTGCTGGAGCCCGAGTTCCGCGCGGTCTTTCCGATCGAGGATTTCACGCCGTCGCGCAGCATGCGGAAATTCCGGCGCAAGACCGCGCTCACGACCAGCATCAATCGCGACTTTCCCGCCGTGATCGAAGCCTGTGCCGAGCTGCGCGACGAGACCTGGATCAGCTACGGGATCGAAGCGCTCTACACCGCGCTGCACCGCCGCGGAGAAGCGCATAGCGTGGAAGTCTGGGACGGCAATGCGCTCGTCGGCGGGCTCTACGGCGTCAGCCAGGGCAGAGCGTTTTTCGGCGAAAGCATGTTCTCGACGCGGACCAACGCGTCCAAATTGGCGCTGATCGTTCTGGTGGAGCGGTTGCGCGAGCGGGGCTTCACGCTGCTGGATTGCCAGTTCATGACCGACCACCTTGCCTCGCTCGGAGCCGTCGAAATTCCGCGTGCCGAGTACCGCGCGCGGCTGGCCCGATCACTTTCCGTCGAGGCGCGCTTCGATTGACTTGAACCCGGCCCGGGACTTGCTACGGGTCCGGAATGAAGACCAAGACCGCCCTGCTCTGCTCCGCCCTGATGCTCGCCGCCTGCAACGGCGTGACCGGGTCTTCGGGAAAGGAGGCGAAAGAAAGCACCGCCTTCGCGCTCCCGCAGGCCTTTCCGAGCACCTACGCCGCGCAGCCGAGCGAGACCGTGCTGATCACCAATGCGCGCATCATCGACGGCACGGGCAATGCAACGGATGCGACGTCGCTGCTCATCGCTGACGGCCGCATCGCTGCGATCGGGCGCGATATCGACGGCGGAGACGCCGACATCATCGACGCGGATGGCGGCTTTGTGACGCCCGGCATCATCGACATCCACAGCCATCTGGGCAACTACTCCAGTCCCGGCATCCGCGCGCATGGCGACGGCAATGAGGCCACCTCGCCCATCACGTCCGAAGTCGATGCGGAGCACGGCGTTTGGCCCCAGGACCCCGGCTTTGACGAGGCGTTGCAGGGCGGCGTGACCACGCTGCACATTCTGCCCGGATCGGCGAATCTCTTCGGCGGTCGCGGCGTGACACTGCGAAACGTGCCGAGCCGCACGGTGCAGGGCATGAAAGTCCCGGACGCGCCCGAAACACTGAAGATGGCCTGCGGCGAAAACCCCAAGCGCGTCTATGGCGACAAGGGCGGTCCTGCGTCGCGGATGGGCAATGTGGCGGGCTACCGCAAGAACTGGGTCAAGGCGGCCGAGTACAAGGCGAAGATCGAAGCGGGCGACGAACCCACACGCGACCTGCAGCTGGAAACACTGGCGGGCGTGCTGAACGGCGACATCCTCGTGCAGATGCACTGCTACCGCGCCGACGAGATGGCGCAGATCATGGATCTGGCCAAGGAGTTCGACTACAAGGTCACGACATTCCACCACGCGGTGGAGAGCTACAAGATCGGCGACCTGCTGGCCGAAAACGATGTCTGCTCCGCCGTCTGGGCCGACTGGTATGGCTTCAAAGCCGAGAGCTTCGACGGCATACCGGAAAACCTGCCTTTCATCCACGCGGCTGGAGCCTGCGCGATGATTCACTCCGATGACGCGCACAATGTCCAGCGGCTCAACCAGGAGGTCGCCAAGGCCTGGGCTGCGGGCAACCGCGCTGGGTTGGACATTTCCCAGGACGAAGCATGGAAATGGCTCTCGACCAATCCTGCCAAGGCGCTCGGAATCCTCGACCAGACCGGCACGCTCGAGGCCGGCAAGCGCGCCGATGTGATCATCTGGAACGGTGATCCGTTCTCGACCTACTCGCGCCCGCAAAGCGTGTTCGTGGACGGTGCGCGCCTTTTCGATGCCCAGCAGGGCATCAAGCCGCAATCGGACTTCCGCCTCGGAACGGAGATCGCACGATGACCCGCATCAGCCTCGCACTCGCTGCCGTGCTCGCCGCGGCCCTGCCTGCCACCGCGCAGGATGTGTTCATCGACAACGCCACGATCGTCACGGCAATGGAGGTGCGTCCCGACACGGACATGCTGATCCGCGACGGGCGTATCGTCCGCGTCGGCGCAGACCTCTCGGCGCCCGAGGGGGTCGCCGTGCAAAGTGGCGGATTCGTCACGCCCGGCCTTTTCGCGCCCTACACAACGCTTGGCCTGGTCGAGATCGGCGGCGAGGCGAGCACGAACGACATCGGGTCGGAAGCCGAAGCCAGCTCCGTGAGCGAGCTCGCGGCCGACAGCTTCAACCCGCTTTCCGTTCACATCGCCAACGCCCGCATGCGCGGCGTGACCCATGCTGTCGTTGCGCCCTCTCCCGATGGCGAAAGCATTTTTGCGGGCACTGGCATCGTGGTCGATCTGTCGGGCGAGTTCGACTCGGTCGTGAACGACGCCGCCTTCGTCCACGTCGCGATCGGACAGCGCGGCGCTGGGATAGCGGGCGGCTCACGTGCCGCCGCCATGGCCCAACTGCGCGGCGCGCTGCGCGATGCAAACCGCCGATATGACGGACCTGATGACGGCGATGTGTTGTCCCGCAGCGATGCGCGTGCGCTGCGCCCGGCCGTCGACGGCGACATCCCGCTCATGGTCAGCGCTTCGCGCGCCTCCGATCTGCTGCGCCTGATAGCGCTCCAGGACGAATTCCCGCGCCTCGACCTGATCGTGGTCGGCGCGGAGGAAGCCCATCTCGTGGCCGAGCAGCTCGCAGGAGCCGGGGTGAAGGTCATCGTCGATCCGCAGGAGAACCTTCCCGGCAGCTTCGACTCCGTGAATGCCTCGTTCGACAACGTGCTCCGCTTGGAAGAGGCCGGCGTGGATTACGCCATCGCCAATCTCGGCTCGCTCGGCGTGACCAAGGCAGGCACGCTCAATCAGCACGCGGGCAATGCCGTCGGCAATGGCCTGTCGCGCCAAGCCGCCTTTGCCGCGATCACGGACACGCCCGCGCGCTGGTTCGGCCTGCCGACCAACGCTTTGGAAGCGGGCGATACCGCGTCGCTCGTCGTTTGGGACGGCGACCCCTTCGAGGTCACCAGCGCGCCGGTGATGGTCATGATCGACGGGGAAAATGTTGGGACCGATTCGCGGATGCGGCAGCTCAGGGACCGCTACAACCCCGTCTCGGACGACGCGCGCCCCCACAAATACCGCTAGGGGAGCGACCGGGAGACGGGTTGATAAAACGGGCGCTGCGTGTAGGGTGCGCGCACCCGATTAAGGTGCGCGCGACCCGCACGCACCGACGCGCGACGATGGGGTATTGTCGCGTCCGGAATCGAAAGTCGACCTCTCT
>JAHDEU010000212.1 GCA_020628635.1 Hellea sp.
CCGGGCCGACGGACGGCCAGATCGAGGCGCGGCTCAACGCGGTGCTCGACACGCTGCCGGACCTGGCGGGCGTCGATGCGAGCGTGAGCAATTCGGTCGTCATCCTGTCGGGCGAGGTGGCCAACGAGGTGGAAGCCGAAGAGGCGGTATCGATCGCGCAGCGCGTGGAGGGCGTGGTCGCCGTGCGCGACGACATCACCCGCACGCTGGCGGTCTCTGATAACATCAGCCCGGTTCTGGCCGACATGATGGGCTGGGGGACGGACTTCATCCGGGCGCTGCCGCTGATCGGGCTGGCCCTGCTGTCGCTGGTCGGGATCACACTTCTGGGGCGGTTCATCGCCCGCCGCGGGACACTGATCAAGCGGTTCGCCAAGAACCCGTTTCTGGTCGAACTCGCCGCCACGGCCGTGCGGATCATCTTCTTCCTGATCGGTCTGGTCGTGGCGTTGAACATTCTGGGCGCGACGGCGCTGATCGGGACGGTGCTGGGCGGAGCGGGCATCATCGGCATCGCGCTGGGCTTTGGCATTCGCGACACGGTGGAGAACTATGTGGCGAGCCTGCTGCTTTCCATCCGCCAGCCGTTCCGCGCCCAGGACCACGTCGTCATCGACGGGCAGGAAGGCATCGTGGTGCGGCTCAACACGCGCGCCACCATATTGATGACGCTGGACGGCAACCACCTGCGCATCCCCAATGCCAAGGTCTTCAAGGCGGACATCCTCAATTACACGACCAACCCGCAGCGGCGCTTCGGCTTTTCGGTCGGCGTGGACAGCGCGGACGATCCGGTCGATGCGATCACGACGGGTGTGGCGGCGATCGCGGCCCACGACTTCGTGCTGGACGACCCGCCGCCGGGCGGCCGCATCGTGGACATTGGCGACAGCTCGATCGAGATCCGCTACACCGCCTGGATCGACCAGCGCGAAACCGGCTTCAATGCCGCGCGCTCCCAGTGCATCCGCGATGTGCAGGACGCGCTGGAGGGCGGAGGCTTCTCGCTCCCGGAGCCGATCTACCGCGTGAAGATGGACACGACAGTCACCAGCGCGGCCGCGCCCAAGCCCGCCAAGCCCGCGCCCAAACCCACACCGGTGGACACGCTCCACGCCTCGCTCAACACCGATGCGGAGCTGACCATCGTGGAGCGCGTGACGGAGGAGCGCGAGCAGTCCGGCCATACCGACCTGCTCGATGACGGCGCGCCGCCGGAGTGAGAGTCTCGGATAGGTGTTGGAGTGCAGCGCCCATCGCGCTAGTCCGGGCGCAAAGCCAAACCGCCGGGAACTCCAACCATGACCAAACGCGCCCTTCTCGCCTCCGCCCTCATTCCGCTTCTTGCCGCCTGCTCCGGCGAGGCGGAGACCCAGCCCATCGCCAACAAGGACCTCACAAACGTGACGATACCCGCCGACATGACCCCCGACCGCTACACGCCCGTCGCCTATGAGATCGAAGGCCAGACGGATGACGACCATCTCTATCTCGAAGAGGTCGAGGGCGAGCGCGCGCTGAGCCGGGTCAAGGCATGGAACAAGAGGACATTGGAGCGGTTGCAGGCCGATCCGCGCTACCAGCAATTCTACGACGACGCGCTGGAAATCCTGCAATCGGAGGACCGCATCCAATACGCCACCATTCGCGGCGACGACGTCTATAATTTCTGGCAGGACGAGACCAATGTGCGCGGCCTGTGGCGCCGGGCGTCGCTGGACAGCTATCTCGGTGGATCTCCAAAATGGGAGACCGTGATCGACTTCGACAAGCTCTCGGAAGATGAGGGCAAGAACTGGGTCTATAAGGGCGTGGCCTGCCTCGCGCCCGACTACGAACTCTGCATCGTCAACCTGTCGGATGGCGGCAAGGACGCGGTGGTTCGGCGCGAGTTCAACACCCGCACCAAGCAATGGGTGAAGGACGGGTTCGTCACGCCCGAGAGCAAGGGCACGATCGACTGGGTGGACGAGGACACGGTCGTCGTCGGCATCGATTTCGGCGAGCAGGACTATGCAGGCACCAAGGCGTCCAGCCTGACCGACTCCGGCTATCCGCGCGAAGCCCGGCTGTGGAAGCGCGGCCAACGGATCGAGGACGCGCAACGCATCGGTTTCGGCGAGGCCGAAGATGTCGGCTACTGGCCCGGCGTGTTCGAGCTGTCCGATGGCCGCCGCGAGGTCATCGTGTCGCGCTCCAAGACCTTCTACGATTCCGAGGTCTATCACGCGCCGCGCAATAGTGACGGTTCCGTGGGCGAGCTGGTCCGTTTCCCCATCCCGGAGAAGTCCAGCATGATGGGCGAGTTCAAGGGTCAGGTGCTGGTGCAGCTCAACGAGGATTGGAAAGGCGCGAAGTCGGGCGCCGTGGTGTCCTTCCCCTTCGAGGACTTCGCGGATGACGGAAAGATCGGCAAGATCACGACCGTCTATGCACCAGACGAGCGCTCGTCCTTCAACGGGCTCGGCATCACCAAGTCCAAGGTCCTGATTGCGACGTCGACGGACGTGAAGGGTGCGGTGCATCTCTATGACTGGGACGGCGAGCGGTGGACGAGCGAGCGCATCCGCCTGCCCGAAAACGGCGCCGCCAATATCGGCGGCACGACGTCCTATTCCGATGTCGCCTTCGTTCAGGCGGAGGATTTCCTGACGCCCGACACGCTCTACACGCTGGACACATCGACCGGAGACCTGGAGCCCGCGCCCATGCAGTCCCTGCCGGACTGGTTCGACGCGACCAACATGGTCTCCGAGCAGTTCTTCGCCACCTCCAAGGACGGCACCAAGGTCCCCTATTTCGTGGTCCGCGCAAAAGACACGGCCATGGACGGCACCAACCCGACGCTGCTCTACGGCTATGGCGGCTTCGAGATCTCGCTCAATCCGTCCTACTCCGCAACACGCGGCAAGCTGTGGCTGGAACAGGGCGGCGTCTATGTGCTGGCCAATATCCGCGGCGGCGGCGAATACGGTCCGAACTGGCACCAGGCGGGGCTGAAGACCGAGCGCCAGCGCATCTATGACGACTTCATCGCGGTGGCCGAGGACCTGATCGAGCGCGGCGTCACCAGCCCCGAGCATCTGGGTGTCGAGGGCGGCTCAAACGGTGGCCTGCTGACGGGCGTGATGACGACGCAGAGGCCGGACCTCATCAACGCCGCCATCATCGCCGTGCCGCTGCTCGACATGCAGCGCTTCCACACCCTGCTCGCGGGCGCGTCGTGGATGGGCGAATACGGTGATCCGGACGATCCGGTCGAAGGCGCGTTCCTGCGCCGGATCAGTCCCTACCACAACCTGCGCAGCGACGCCGACTATCCCGAAGTCTTCCTCATCACCTCCACCAAGGACGACCGGGTGCATCCGGGCCATGCGCGCAAATTCGCCGCCCGCATGGAAGACCAGGGCCACGACTTCCTCTACTACGAGAACATCGATGGCGGCCACTCGGCAGCGGCGAACCTCAAGGAGACCGCCAACCGGCTGGCGCTGCAGCATGTCTATCTGATGCAGCAGCTGGCCGACTAGGGCGGCTGCACCCACCTCTCCTGTATTGGACCCCTCCTGCATTGGGGCAGTGGACGGACCCGTCCGGGTCCGTTATGGCGCTCGCCGTGAAACAGGCGGGCGCGCGTGGGGAAGCGCTTGCCCGCTTATCCCCGTCCCCGAACAGTATTTGAAAAAGGACGCCTCATGGCTGACGAAAATCCAATCTCCGTTTCCGGCAATGTCATGTTCTATGAAAAGCCGGTGCCGCTGAACCGCGAAGCCCACGCCAAGCACGGCGTCAAGGCCGTGGACCGCCCCTTCGACTTCATGGCCGACCAGCACTTCCTGCCGCTCACCGCGCCCGAATTCGGCGCGGCCGCCGCGTCCTACCCGATCATCTTCGCCGGCGAAGAGCGCACGCCTCTCGCCGTGATGGGCATCCGGCAGAAGGAAAACCTCTTCGTCACGGACGGACAGTTCGCCCAGGACTTCTACATGCCGTCCTTTGCGCGCCGCTATCCCTTTGTCCTCGCCGGTGACCAGGCCAATGACCGCTTCGTCGTGTGTGTCGACGAGGCCGCCGAATGCGTGACGGACAAGGCCCCGCAGCAGAAATTCTTCGAGGGCTCTGACACGTCCGCCTTCACGACCGAAGCGTTCGAATTCCTGCAAAGCTATGAGCGCGACCGCCAGGCGACGTCGGCCATGGTCGAGGAGTTCAAGACGCTGGACGTGTTCGAAGCCAAGGAAATGAACTTCCAGGGCCAGAACGCCGACGGCACGCCCGCCCCGCAGCAGAAGATCGCCGACTATTTCGCGATCTCGGAAGCGAAAATGCGCGAACTGCCGGCCGACAAGATCAAGGACCTGCACGACCGCGGCTTCCTGGCTGTTGCGCATGCGCATCTGGTGAGCCTGGGGAACTGGCAGCGTCTGGTGAATATGACGTTGCGGAAGGCCGCCACCGAACAGCAAGCCTAGGCGCTCCCCTCTCCCACAACGCAAGGGCGGCGCGCGGACTGAGCGAAGCGAGGGAGCACGGGGTTCTTGCGTTAGCGTCCGAAGGACCGTCCTCCGAAGGAGGAACCC
>JAHDEU010000213.1 GCA_020628635.1 Hellea sp.
CGTGCGCGTGCGACTGCTCTGCGTGCCGGGGCAGTTTCTTGTCCAGGGCGACGCCATGATGGACGTCATCGCCGACGACCCGGACGCTGACACCGCTATGCGGGCTGGGGAGGTCGCCAAGAACGAGGCGCTGTTGACCTTCGTCGCGCAAGGCAATGAACGCACCGCGCACCAGAACCTGCTCTTTCTTGCCGACGAACTCGTCGAGATCGCGGCCCGCGCCCTGTCGCCCGGCGTCAACGATCCGTTCACCGCCATCAACTGTCTGCACTGGTTCGAGACATCCTGCGTCGCCATGATGGAGCGCGAAGCCCAGCCGGACTGCCTGGCGGACGATGCGGGCACGCCGCGGCTCTGGGCCGACAGCGTGGACTTCGAGCGGCTGGTTGGATGCTTTTTCGGACAAAGCCGGCAATATGTGGCGGGCGATACCAATGCGGCGCGCTACGGACTGACCGTGCTGCATAATCTGCGAAAGCGCGCGCCAGACCGGCATAAGCCAGTGCTGGACGGGGAAATCAGGGCGCTGCAGGAAGCGATCCGCGAAGGCGGTCTTGCGCCGGCGCAGGTAGAGCGGCTGATGGGGTCGCCGCGCTACGATTATTGAGGAGTAGCCCTAGGGCGTCCCGCGGAACAGGCTGCGCGTCTCGTTCACCAGATGTGCCGGAACGAAGGGCTTGTTGAGAACAACGGGCTGCACGTCGGCATCGTCCAGCACGACGGTGCGCGTCTGGCCCGACAGGAACAGGAAGGGCACGTCCATGGCGTCCAGGCGGTGCGCGATGTCCAGCGATGTCTCCACACCGAGATTGTAGTCCAGCACGGCGACGTCGACCGGTTTGCTGTCGATGATTTCCAAGGCGGCATCGACCGAGGCCGCGATGCCCGCGACCTCGAAACCCGCAGCCTCGAACACGTCTTCGAGATCGAGCGCGATGAACGCGTCGTCCTCGACGATCAGTATGCGTTTTCCGCGCATGTCAGCGTTGTCAGTCATGTCAGCCTTCCAACTGGATCTACGCGCGGCGCGGATGGGTGTTCCCCGCAAAATCATAAACGGGGTTTATTTACGCATATCATTCTTTGCCTGAGGTTATCGCGCGGGAAAGGCCAGCGGCATTGGGCGACGATACCTTGCGGGCGGAACGTCGCAGGCGCTGGAACGTATTGGCAGGACTGCCCATCCCGACCCGAAAGCCCTTCATGAAAATTCTGCGTATCGACAGCTCCGCCCGCTACGAGAAGTCCGTTTCCCGCGACCGCGCGGATATCATCATCGAGCAGATTCGGTCGGAGCATAAGGGTGCGACCGTGGTGACCCGCGACGTGGCCAAGGGCCTGCCCTTCGTCGATGCCAAATGGGTCGCGGCCAAGAACAGCCAGGACCGCACGACGGAGCAGGAGAAAGCTCTCGCATTGTCCTACGAGCTGATCGAGGAGCTGGAAGCGGCCGACACCTATGTCTTCTCCATCCCGGTCTATAATTTCAGCGTGCCCGCCACGCTCAAGGCCTGGGCCGATCTCGTCGCCCTGCCGCGCCGCACTTTCCGCTATACGGAGGACGGACCGGAAGGCCTGCTAAAGGGCAAGCGCGCCGTGCTGGTCTTTGCGTCGGGCGGAACGGAGATCGGCTCCGAGATCGACTATGCGTCGAGCTGGTTCGAATTCTTCCTCGGTTTCATCGGCGTCAACGATGTCACCATTCTGGGCGGCAAGGGCGAGATCGACCGCGATGCGCTGCTGGAGGCCTACAATGCGTAAAGCGCTCATCGTCAGTACCGCCGTCCTGCTGTCCGCTTGCGGCGGCACGGGCGGCGAGGTCGCCGAGATCAACAATGACTGGACCGGCAACGAGATCAAGGTCGAGGCGCTGCGCGACGAGAAGGTTGACGGCGTGGTCTGCCACATGGCGCATTTCGACCGCTCCGTGATCGACCGCCTGCGCAAGGGCGACTGGTTCCAGAATCCGTCCAATGGCTCGATCAACTGCATCGTCACCGGCCCTGTCACCATCGGCGACATCGAGATGCGGCCCAAGGGCGAGGAAGTCTTCCGCCAGAGCCAGAGCATCATCTTCAAGAAGCTGTCCGTGCGCCGCATCTACGATGCTGATAACGACGCGCTGATCTACCTCGTCTATTCCAAGCAGGTCGTGGACGGCTCTGCCAAGATGAGCGTGGCATCCGTTCCGCTCTACGGGCTGGACGTGACGCGCAACTGAGCGCGCCGCGCATCCGCCCAACAAAAAAGCCCGCCGGAGACGGCGGGCTTTTTCGTGTGCGTGTGCGTGATCGCTAGTTGAGCCGCTTGTTGTTGCCGAATTCGGCTTCGAGATAGCTCTTCACGGCAAAGGACAGCGCGGTGGCGAGAACGGTGCGGAGGAGGAAGCGGAACATGTGGAATCTTTCGGGTGAAGGGCGCGGCGCGCCGTGAATGTCTGTGGGTTCAACGGAAGACACCCCCGCTTCGTTCCAAACGCTCAAACGGCGATGCGCGCGATCAGCCGCTTCTCATTGGTCGGCAGCGCATTCGGCGCGCGGCGCAGGTCGAGCGCGCCCAGCGCAGCGGCGCTGGCGTCCGGCTCCATTTCGGCAAGTTCGATCACGGCCGGGTGGATATAGCTTGAGCGCGCAATGCTCGGCGTGTTGTGCAGGCGCGCGGCGGCGGCTTCGGACATGGCCTTGATGGTCAGCGGCTCGTCGGCCTCGACCGCGTAGTCCAGCGCCGCGACGCTGCCATGCCAGGTGCGGAATGTCTTGGCCGTAAAGCGCCCCGGCCCGTCCGGCTCGCCCATGGTGTCCGCTATATAGGCATTGACGTCGTCGGAGCCGAGCTGGCGGACCTCTTCGTCATCCGCGACATAGGTGAAGAGCGGATGGCCGGGCAGGTCGTCTATGCGTTCCAGCACGCGGGCGAGGCGGCGGTCCGACACCTGCTTGCGCACGCGCTTGCCGCCTTTTGCTCTGAAAGCGAGCTTGAGGGTGTGGCCGTCCAGCGTGAGATGGCGAGAGCGCAGCGTCGACGCGCCGAATGTCTTGTTGGTGTCCGCATATTGCTGCGAGCCAATGCGCAGGGCGGCCTGGTCGATCAGCCGGATCAGCGCGGCGCAGACCTGGTCGCGGTCGGGCGTGTTGCGGCGCAGGTCGTGCTCTACGCGGTCGCGCAACCGGGGCAGGGCACGGCCGAATGCTTCCAAGCGGTCGAACTTCTGCTGCGCGCGAAACGCGCTCCAATCGGCATGGTAGCGGTACTGGCGGCGGCCGCGGTCGTCCGTTCCGACCGCTTGCAAGTGTCCGTGGCCGTCGCGGCAGATCCACACGTCAATATAGGCGGGCGGCAGGCCCAGCGCCTTGATGCGCGAAAGCTCGCGTTCGGACTTCAGCAGCGCGCCGTCCGGCAGGTGGTAGGAGAAGCCGCGCCCGCGGCGGCGGCGCGAAATGCCGGGCTCGTCGGGTGAGGAATGGCGAAGAATGCTGGGCAGGGCCGACATGAGCACGCTCCTTGGAGGGGCAGGCGAAACCCGCGTTCAGCACACCAATCCGGGAGTCGGGCAATGCGTTCCCCACCCACAAAAGATTCACGTAATCAAGATTGAAACAGACAAATAAATTAACTCCCGGCAACCCAATTGGGAACGCAAAGCCGGTCACGCCGTTGTGTAGGGGCAAGGCAATCACGCCTTATGAAAACACGGAGGCTACAAAATGGAAATCATCGGATTACTCTGGTTGGCATTCTCAATCTGGGGCCTGTTCAATGTTTGGACATCGGGCGCAGGCACGGGATCCAAGCTGATCTGGACTGTCGTGATGTTGGTGTTCAACGTGCTCGGCGTCATCGCCTGGTACTTCTTCGGACCCAAATCCGCCGCCGCGTAAGGCAGATGAAAAACGCCTAACCCCACTCACCCAATTCCCTCGAAAGGAAACCCCATGACTAATTACGACAACAAGACGGTTTACACGACCGACACGGACGCAGACAACATCAAAGTCTACCACAAGGACGAAGATAACGGTTCGAAAACAGCCGGTTGGATCATCGGTGGCCTGGCGTTGCTCGCCATCGGCGCAGCCGCAATCTACCTGACCGACATCGACCTGACCCAGACGGCGGAACTGCCGGAAGTGAACGTTGAAGGCGGCCAGATGCCGAAAGTCGACGTTGACGTCGCCGACATCGATGTTGGTTCGAAAGAAGTCGACTTCCGCATCCCGACCATCGACGTCGACCTGCCGGAAGAAGAGCGCGAGACGGATGACCTCGCCGATGATATCGATGTCGATGCCGACCTCGACGTCCGCATCGAGAACGAGCCGGTCGGCGAAGACTACTAAGTCTGACCCACTCAACACGAAGCCCGCTGCGAGCGATCGCAGCGGGCTTTTTCGTGCCTTCCGAAAAGGCGGATAAACCAGCGGTTTAATTCATTTGTCAATTAAATGCGCGCGAAGGCGCACGGTGAGCTACCCGTCGATTACCCCCGCTTCCGCCCGCTCGCGCGCCCAGCGCTCTTCCGCCACGCGCCGCAGTAGAGCCGCATTGCGCAGATTGCCTCGCCAGCCGATGTCGAGG
>JAHDEU010000214.1 GCA_020628635.1 Hellea sp.
CGGCGTAGGTGGGCCGCCGGTGGCGGGCTTTTTCGTTGCGTCACCCCTCCGACCTTGCCTCCCCTTTCAGGGGAGGAAATATTTCAGACCATTCTTCTATTACTTTCCTCCCCGGAAAGGGGAGGTGGGCTTTCGACCGAAGGGAGAAAGGTCGGAGGGGTGACGCAACAAAAAGCCGGGCGCAAGCCCGACCATTGAATGCGACTCGTCCCGGCGGATGCGCCGGGGTTCGAGCTGCGCTCGACGGTCCTCCTGCGTCGGACGCTAGCGAATAAACCACTACAGCCCCTCCGGCGGAGTTTACCCGCCGACTTGATCGGCATGGCTTCGGAGCGGGTTTATTCGCTGTGTTGAGGGCGTTACCCGGGCGTGAGTTTGAGCAATCTGCCTTCGCCGTCTTCCAGCACGTAGATCGCCCCATCCGGCCCCTGCTCCACTTCGCGGATGCGCGATCCCCACTCATACCGCTCGGCCTCTGTTGCGATCGTCTCGCGCCGGTCGGACTTGGACGGGCTGCCGCCGACATTGTCGATCTTCTCGCGGTCGAACACGACGCGCACCAAGGCCTGCGAGCTGAGCCCGCCGATGAACCCGTCGCCCTTCCAGTCGGAGAACACGTCGCCGTCATAGATGACGAAGCCGGCCGGGCTGATGGCGGGGTCCCACCATGCTGCGGGGTTTTCGAACACGGGGTTGGTGGTGTGGTCGGGGATCTCGACGCCGGAGTAGTGGTCGCCATTGGACACGACGGGGTAGCCGTAATTCTCGGACCGCACGATGCGATTGAGCTCGTCGCCATGGGCCGGACCCATTTCATGGACCCAGAGCGAGCCGTCGGCCGCGAAGTCGATGCCCAGCGGATTGCGGTGGCCCAGCGTCCAGATCTCGTCCGTCACGCCGCCCTGGCCGAAGAAGGGGTTGTCCTCCGGCGTGCTGCCGTCGGTGTTCAGCCGGATGACCTTGCCGAGGTTCATGTCCATGTTCTGGGACGGAGTAAAGTGCTGCCGATCGCCCGAAGTGATGAACAGCTTGCCGCCGCCGCCATCGGCGTTGGCGGGGCTGATCGCCAGTCGGTGGCCATAGTGGCCATTGCCTGTCATCTTGGGGTTCTGCCGCCAGATGACATTGCGCCCGGTCAGGCGTCCGCCGCCCGCATTGGACAGGCTCAGTGTCGCGGTCTCCACGGCCGCGCCGGAGCGCCGGTTATTGCTCTTGTCGCGCTCGACATAGGAGAGATAGACGCGGCGGTTGCGCGCGAAATCCGGGTCCACGATGATGTCGCCCAGCCCGCCCTGGCCGCGCGCGTCGATCTTGGGCAGACCCTTGATCTCGCCCGCCTTGGCGCCCTTGCGGTCCAGCAGCCAGAGCCGGCCGTCCTGCTCCGTCACCAGCGCGCGGCCGTCCGGCAGGAAGGTCATCGCCCAGGCGCCGTCGAATGTCTCCAGCTCGGTGAGCGTGACTTTGGTGCCGTTCGTGCCGGTCACAGATTCCGTGTCGCCCGTGGCGGCGAGCGCCGTGGTCGGCAGGGCGAGCGCCAGGACGGCGAGGCAGAGAAGCGATTGGCGCATGGGAAGCTCCGTTGAGTGCGGCCTCGAAACGGACCGGGTCTGTAGAGCTATAAGCACAGCGCGCGCGCTCGTTCCATGCCTGCGGGCGCGGCCCCGCCTCACAGCTGCGTGAGGGCCATCCTGAAATCCTCTTGAAAGCGGTACGGATTTCCGCCAGAGCCGGTCCATCGCGAAGGGAAGCGCACGGCCGACAGGCTGGCGGCCAACTTCATACATCGCGAGGGGAAGCGCCGCGGGCTCTGGGAGGGGCCTTGGCGGCGGCCAACTTCAGAACCAACTGAGGGGACCCGGCCGCAAAGGCGCGGGCACACTATCAATGACACTCTATCTCATCATCGGGGCGGCGCTGCTCGCTGTCCTCTACGGGATCATCACCCGTGCCAGCCTCATGAAAGCCAGCACCGGCAATGAGCGCATGAACGAAATCGCCGGCGCCATCCAGGAAGGCGCCAAGGCCTATCTCGCCAAGCAGTACAAGGCCATCGCCATCGTCGGCGTGCCGGTCGCGATCATCCTCGCCCTGCTGTTCCAGAACGCCATCGCACCCGTCGGCTTCATCATCGGGGCCGTGCTGTCCGGCATTGCCGGCTATGTCGGCATGCTGGTCTCCGTGCAGGCCAATGTCCGCACCACGGAAGCCTCGCGCACTTCGCTGGGCGCGGGACTGAACATCGCCTTCAAGGCGGGCGCCATCACCGGCATGCTCGTCGCGGGCCTCGCCCTGCTGGGCCTGGCCGTTTACTATATGATCCTGAAAGGGCCCATGGGCGCGGATGAGCGCGGCGTGATCGACGGGCTGGTCAGCCTGTCCTTGGGTGCCTCGCTGATCTCGGTCTTCGCGCGTCTCGGCGGCGGCATCTTCACCAAGGGTGCGGATGTCGGCGGCGACCTCGTAGGCAAAGTCGAAGCGGGCATCCCGGAGGACGACCCGCGCAACCCGGCGACCATCGCGGACAATGTCGGCGACAATGTCGGCGACTGCGCAGGCATGGCGGCTGATCTGTTCGAAACCTATGTCGTGACCATCGCGGCGACCATGGTGCTCGGCTCCATCCTGTTCGCGGGCGTGGGCGTTCTCGCGCTCTACCCCATGGCGATCGGTGCGGCCTGCATCGTGACCTCGATCATCGGCACCTATTTCGTGCGTCTGGGCAAGGGTTCGACCAATGTCATGGGCGCGCTCTACAAGGGCCTGATCGCCACGGGCGTGCTGTCCATCGCCGCCATCGGCGCGGTGACGCATTTCGTGCTCGGCGGCTTCGGCGAAGTCGTGGGCGGAGAGTTCTCCGGCATGGACCTGTTCCTGTGCTCCATTGTCGGCCTCGTCATCACCGGGCTGATCGTGCTGATCACGGAATACTACACCGGCACGAAATACCGTCCGGTCCGTTCCGTCGCGGCCGCATCTGAATCCGGCCACGGCACCAACGTGATCGCGGGCCTCGCGGTCTCCATGGAAGCCACGGCCATCCCGGCGCTGATCATCGTGTTCGGCATCATCATCACCTACAGCCTGGCGGGCCTCTACGGCATCGCCATCGCGGTCACGGCCATGCTGGGCGTGGCGGGCATGATCGTGGCGCTCGACGCCTTCGGTCCGGTCACGGACAATGCCGGCGGCATTGCGGAGATGTCCAACCTTGATCCGGAAGTGCGCAACACGACGGACGCGCTGGACGCGGTCGGCAACACCACCAAGGCCGTCACCAAGGGCTATGCCATCGGCTCGGCGGGCTTGGGTGCGCTGGTGCTGTTCGCCGCCTATTATCAGGACATCCTGTATTTCAGCGCGCAGCCCGACAATCCGCTCTCCGGCGTGTCCGTCGATTTCAGCCTGACCAACCCTTACGTGATCGTCGGCCTGTTCGTCGGCGGCCTGCTGCCCTATCTGTTCGGCGCATGGGCCATGCAGTCGGTGGGTCGCGCCGCGACAGCCATCGTCGAGGAGGTCCGCCGCCAGTTCAAGGCGGATGCGGGCATCATGGCGGGCACGAGCCGTCCCGACTACGCGAAGGCCGTGGACATGCTGACGGGCGCGGCGATCCGCGAAATGATCAAGCCGTCCCTGCTGCCGATCTTCGCGCCGATCGTGACCTATTTCGCGATCTACTTCATCACCGGCGGCGGCGAGACGGGCACGGAAAATGCCCTCGCAGCCCTCGGTGCCATGCTGATGGGCGTGATCGTGACCGGTCTCTTCCTGGCTCTCTCCATGACCGCCGGCGGCGGTGCGTGGGACAACGCCAAGAAATACATCGAGGACGGCCACCACGGCGGCAAGGGATCCGAAGCCCACAAGGCGTCGGTCACCGGCGACACGGTCGGCGATCCCTACAAGGACACCGCTGGTCCAGCCGTGAACCCGATGATCAAGATCACCAACATCATCGCCCTGCTGCTGCTGGCCGTGATCGCGCACTGATCACGCGCGCCAGACGCGAAACACGAGGCCGCCCCCGACCGGGGCGGCCTTTTTCATTCCGGAGCCATCTCCAGCGTGACGGGCTTGCCGAGCAAGACGTCGTCGGCCTCCAGCGTCATCTCCGCATCCGCGCTCACGGCGACATTGCCGCTCAGCACGGTCGGCACGCCCTGGTCGTCCCAGATCACGAGCCGGTCCAGACCGCCCGCATTGACCACCGCGCCGGAATAGGTCGCGGCCTCGATGCGGTTCTTGAACACCGTGAACCGCACTACATCCATGCGCGGGTTCGCCGTGCCCGCCGCTTTGTCCCATTCAGCCTGTCCAGCCTCCATCATCTGATAGGCCATGTGGCCGCTCCGGACGAACTCCTTACGGTCGATCGTGCCGGAACTGTCGAGGTCCAGCACCCGCATGATGGCTTCCGCCGCGCTGGGCGATTGCAATTCCGCCCGGTCCAGCGCGCCGTCTCCATGCACATCGCGTGCGGAAAACACCGCATCCGCCCCTCCGCCCAAAGGCCAGACCATGGTC
>JAHDEU010000215.1 GCA_020628635.1 Hellea sp.
TAGAGACCCACCCAACCAATTTCCTCCCCGGAAAGGGGAGGTGGGCTTGTGAAGCGAAGCAACACAAGGTCGGAGGGGTGACGAAAGATCAGTCGCGCGAAGCGCGCCCACCCACTCCCACCGTGACAAAAGCATCCGACCCCGCACATTTACTCCCCATCCCGCTCGCCCTACAGCCCGCCGCATGAACTGGTTCACCGGCGTCGCCTCCTACATCATCCTCTGGTTCCTCGCCCTGTTCATCGTGCTGCCTATCGGCGTGCGCGGGCAGGCGGAGGAGGACGATGTCGAGCATGGGTCCGAGACCGGCGCACCGGTCGATTCGATGATCGTGAAGAAGGCGATCTGGGCGACCGTGCTCGCTTTCGTGCTGCTCGCGCTGCTCTACCAGATCGTCCATGGCGGCTGGCTGACCTGGGACCGGATGGCGCAGTGGATGCGCATTCGTGACTAAGGTTCAGGGCGCGGCCAGACCTGTCCGAAATGTTCTGTTAACCCTGTCTTGCGAGCGGGTGCGGCAACTCATAAGCGAGCACCCATGCGCCTGACGAACTACTTTCTGCCGCTCCTGAAGGAGACGCCATCGGACGCCACGATTGCGAGCCACCAGCTGATGCTGCGGGCCGGAATGGTGCGCCAGAACGCGGCGGGCATCTACACCTGGCTCCCGCTGGGTCACAAGGTGCTGAAGAGGATCGAGCAGATCGTGCGCGAGGAACAGAACCGCGCGGGCGCCATCGAAATGCTCATGCCGACGATCCAGTCGGCGGAGCTGTGGAAGCAGTCGGGCCGCTATGACGCCTACGGTCCGGAGATGCTGCGGATCACGGACCGGCACGACCGCGAGATGCTGTTCGGGCCGACAAACGAGGAGATGCTGACCGACGTGTTCTCGAGCTTTGTGCGGAGCTACAAGGACCTGCCGAAGATGCTCTACCACATCCAGTGGAAGTTCCGCGACGAGCGCCGCCCGCGCTTTGGCGTGATGCGCGGGCGCGAGTTCCTGATGAAGGACACATACAGCTTCGACCTGACGCCGGAGGATGCGCGCAAGAGCTACAACAAGATGTTCGTGGCCTATCTGAACACGTTCGAACGGCTGGGGCTCAAGGCTATCCCTGTGCGCGCGGAGACCGGGCCGATCGGCGGCGATCTGAGCCATGAATTCGTGATTCTGGCGGATAGCGGGGAAAGCGCGGTCTATGCGGATCGCGACCTCGTCGAGATGAACGCACCGGGCACGGACATCGACTTCGGCGGCGACCTGCAGTCGGTCGTGGACCAGCGCACCGCGCTCTACGCGGCGGCTGACGAGATGCACGATGCCGACGCATTCGCAGCCATCCCCGAAGACAAGCGCATGGAAGCGCGCGGGATCGAGGTCGGGCACATCTTCTATTTCGGCACGAAATATTCCGAGCCGTTCAACGCCAAGGTTCAAGGTCCGGACGGCAAGCCGAGCCTGGTCGAGATGGGCTCCTACGGCATTGGCGTGTCGCGCCTGGTCGGCGGCATCATCGAGGCGAGCCATGACGAGAACGGCATCGTCTGGCCCGCATCGGTCGCGCCGTTCGGGGCGGGCATCATCAACCTGAAGGTTGGCGACGCGGAGTGCGACGGCGTGGCGGAAGAGCTCTATGCGAAACTGTCCGAGGCAGGCCTTGACCCACTCTATGACGACAGCTCGGACCGGGGCGGGGTGAAGTTCTCGCGCATGGATCTGATCGGACTGCCCTATGCGGTGACGGTCGGCCCGCGTGGGGTGCGGGACGGTGTGGTCGAGGTGAAGGACCGCCGCACCGGAGAACGCGAGAGCCTCTCGGTCGAGGCGGCCGTCGCGAAGCTGACCGGCTGAGCATGAGCACGCAGAACAAACCGTTCGGCCGCGTCGAGCGCATGATCGCCATGCGCTATCTGCGTGCGCGCAAGGAGCATGGCGGGGTGGGCTTCATCGCGCTGATCAGTTTCCTGTGCATCATGCTCGCCATTGCGGCTATGATCATCATCATGTCCATCATGAACGGTTTCCGCTCCGACATGATCCGCCTGACCATCGGCAGCGAGGGCCATATCTATGTGGCGACCGCCAATTCCGAGCCGACGCGCGAGCAGGTCGACACGTTGGAAGCTGCCATGAAGCCGATCCCGGGTGTCGAGAACGCGTTCAAATTCACCCAGCATTACACCGGCGTGCAGGCCAACAATAAGTTTGCTTTGGCGCAGGTCATCGGCATCGACGCGGACGACCTCATGGAATTCGATCTGATCTCCGGCGGCGTCATTCAGGGCGACCTGTCGCAGCTGGGGCGCGGGCAGGGCTCGGAGCAGACCGTGGCCATCGGCGCGACCATGGCGAGCGCGCTGGGCCTGCAGGTGGGCGACCGGCTGACGGTCTATAGCCCGCGCACCCGCCAGACGATCAGCGGCGCGGTGCCCGTGCGCAAGGCCTACACGGTCGGCGCGATCTTCAGTGTCGGGCTGTTCGTGACCGACCAGACCTACATTTACATGGCGCTGGACGAGGCCGAACTGCTCTTCGCGGACGGCCAGTCGTCGGGCGAGATACAGCTGCGGCTCGATGACCCCGACCAGATCGACAGCATGAGCGAAAAGGTTTTCGACCAGGCGCGCGCGATCAGCCAGCCGGTCTATCTGTCCACCTGGCGCGACCGTAATGCGAGCACGGCGGGCGCGCTGCGCATCGAGCAGATCGCCATGCGACTGATCTTCATGATCGTCGTGGTGATCGCGGCGTTTCCCGTGCTGGCGTCCATGATCATGCTGGTGAAGAACAAGTCGCGCGACATCGCGATCCTGCGCACCATCGGCACGAGCCGCGGGGGGATCTTGCGGATTTTCCTGATGAGCGGCGCGACCGTCGGCATACTCGGCACGCTGGCGGGGCTGATCGTCGGCATACTGTTCTGCCTGAACCTGTTTCCGATCCAGAAGGGGCTGGAAGCACTGCTCGGGCAGGAGCTTTTCCCGCGGGAAGTCTATCAGCTGACCGACCGCATTCCGGTCAAGGTCGTGTGGTCGGAGGTCGGCTCGGTCGCGCTGTGGGGATTTTTGATCTCCGCGCTCGCCGTATTCTGGCCGGCCTGGCAGGCGTCCAAGATCGATCCGGTGGAGGCGCTTCGCTATGAGTAGGCGTCCCATCCTGTCGGTCCGCAATCTGCACCGGTCCTACAAGTCCGGCGACGGCGTGCTGAAAGTGCTCGCCGGTGCCGACATCGACATCTTCCCGGGCGAGATGGTCGGGCTGATCGGGCCGAGTGGTTCGGGCAAGTCCACGCTGTTGCACGCGGCCGGGCTGCTGGAAAAGCCGAATGAGGGTCAGGTCTTCATCAATGGCCGGGAGTGCCTGAGCCTGCCGGATGATGAACGCACAGCCATCCGCCGCGCCTCCATCGGCATGGTCTATCAGTTCCATCACCTGCAGAAGGAGTTCACGGCGGAAGAAAACGTGATGATCCCGCAGATGATCGCCGGGCAGGCGGGGCACGGCGCGCGGTCGGAAGCGCAGCGCCTGCTGACGGCCATGGGACTCTCCGCGCGCATGGGCCACCGTCCAAGCCAGATGTCCGGCGGGGAGCAGCAGCGCGTCGCCATCGCCCGCGCGCTCGCCAACCGCCCGCAAATGCTGCTGGCCGACGAACCGACCGGCAATCTCGATCCGGCGACGAGCTCCAGCGTGTTCTCGCAGCTCTACCAGCTGACACGGCAGGAGGGCGTGGCCGCGCTCGTCGCGACGCACAATATGCAGCTGGCAAGCTATATGGACCGGCTGCTGACCGTGCGAGAAGGGCTCATCGTGCCCTTTACAATGCCCGCCACGCCGCCCGCGATCTAGCGACGGGTGAGCGCGTAGACTGCGCCGCCGATTGCGATGAGAAGAATGGCCGCCAAGGCAGTCGCCGGGTTTTCTCTGACGACGTAGACAAGCGTAAACGTTGTTATCGCTGCATAGACAAGCGGCACGAGTGGGTAGAGCGGAGTTCGGAAAGGCGCGTCTGGTCCCTCTCGGCGGCGCAGGACGAAAAGGCCCGCGACAGCGAGCAGGCTGTTGAAGGCGAGCAGCCCGCCCGCGAACACGATGATCGTCTCGAAGCTCTGGGTCAGCACGAACAGCGCCGCGATGCCGCTCTGCAGCAGGACGGCATTGCGCGGCACGCCGTCTTCGTTGGTGCGGCCGAGCCAGCGGAAGGCGTGGAAGTCCTCCCCGATGGCCTGCAATGCGCGTGGTCCGGCGAGTGTCATGGCGGAGACCGAGCTGATGAGCAGCAGGGCGAGCATCCCGCCCGCAACCCGTCCGCCAACGTCCCCGAAAATGCCCCGGGCGGCGATGTAGCCGATCTCCACCTCGCCTGCCATCGCCTCGATTGGCGCGGCGCGCAGGAAGACGACGTGGAGCAGGACATAGAGAATCGCGACCACGAGTGTGCCGGTCACCAAAATGCCAGGCAGGGACCGCTGCGG
>JAHDEU010000216.1 GCA_020628635.1 Hellea sp.
CACACATCACGGTATCCTCTGGTCGGCGACGTTGTATGGGACAAGCTGGGCGGAGCACGAGGCAATCGGGAAGTGGCCTTTATCGAGCCTGTGGAGTGCAGCCAATGAAGTCGCGCCTCGCCATCACCTTCGCCAAACCGCACCCTGCCTTCGTCGCCTACATCATGGGCGGCGACCCTGACCTTGCTGCGTCGCAAGCCGTGATGAACGCGCTGCCCGCTGCGGGTGTGGACATCATCGAACTGGGCTTTCCCTTTACCGACCCAATGGCGGACGGGCCGACCATCGAGGAGGCGGGCATCCGCGCGCGCAAGGCGGGGAGCAGCTTGCGGGCCGTGCTCGGCATGGCGGCAGAGTTTCGGAAGACAGATGCATCCACGCCTGTCATTCTCATGGGATATACGAATCCGGTCTACCACATGGGTTACGCGGCCTTCGTGGAGGCAGCGGTCGCAGCGGGTATTGACGGTATGATCCTGGTCGATCTGCCGCCCGAGGAGGACGGGGAGCTGCGCGCGCTCATGGACGACGCCGGACTGTCACTGATCCGGCTGGCGACACCCACCACGGATGCGGAGCGCCTGCCCAAGGTTGTCTCGGGAAGCTCGGGGTTTGTCTACTATGTCAGCATGACGGGCGTGACGGGGTCTGCTCTGGCGAGCGGGGGCTCTGTGTCGGATCAGGTCGCGCGGGTGAAGGCGGCGTCGGGCTTGCCGGTCGTTGTCGGGTTCGGCGTCAAAACACCGGAGCGCGCGGCCGAGATTGCGAGCGTGGCGGACGGCGTGGTGGTCGGCTCGGCTATCGTGAAGACGCTCCACGAAGACGGGGCGGACGCGGCGCTGGATCTGGTTCGGTCTTTGGCGGATGCGACTCACGGAGGTCGCGGCTGAGATCCATCCCCGCTTTCGTGGAACGCATTTCGAGCTCTTGCGTAGAAATGGCACGACAGGTTTCTCCCGGAGCGAAAGCACCGGGAGCAAAAGGAGGCGGCAAGCTCAAGAAGCTGGCCGCCTCCAGTCGTTTCAGGGGTTAATCCTCGTCGGAAGGATAAGCGTCGGGGTCGCCGTTCTTGACCTTGGTGAAATGCGCAAGTGCCCATTGCTCCCCGGTCTTCAACTTGCCTTCGGCGGCGAGTGGTTCGGCATATTCCAGGGCCCTATCTGCATGTTGAACGGCATTTTCGCTGTCGAGCTTTCCAAGATAGTACAATGCGTAGAGGAGGAAGCCGCCTCGCCCCTCGAAGTCGTCTGGGAGTGCGTCCGAGAGGTCCGCAAGTTCCCGATGGATGTCTATCGCGGTATCGGTGTTGCCGATCATCTCGTGTTGCAATGCGCGCTCGAGCTTCACGCCGAGCTTCAATCGATCGAGTTGCTCATGCGGGCCGAACCGTTTGAGCAGACGCGCGTGTACGCCGTCGATCTGCGCCAGCTGCGGCGACAGCCGTTCCAGTGTCTTGGGTTTGCCACCCCAATAGACACGCACACTTTGCGGGAGGCGGATAAGATAGCTGATACGTTCCGGCATCAGCCCATCCTTGAGGAGATCGTCTTCGATCATCTCGATCAGCTTGGCCTCCTGCGCAGCCTGCTTCTCGGTGTCGCCCTCGAATTGCGCCATGGAGGCGCGCATGGCTTGGCGGAAGTAGGAACGCTCCCATTCATCGGGATAGCGCCTGTCGAGATCATCTTGCAAAGGGATGGCTTCGGCGACACGCTCGACGGCGCGTTCGTTCTGCCCCCCAAGGTGGTATTCGTGCGCGAGACTGTAAAGCGCGCCCGGCAATGTTCGAATGGCGGCGACATTGCCTTGTTCTGCGAGTTCGCGGTTGAGAGCCAGCGCACTTTCATGCGCCTGAAAGTGCTCCTCGCCGCGCTCCAAACGGTGCATCAGCGTTGCGATGGTCGACAGAACGCGCTGCTTCATGACTAGCGCTTTCTCCCGCGCGCGTCCTTCCGTCATCGGCACGACGGTCTCGATCTCTTTCAGCGCCTCCTGCGCCACAGGCAGTGCCGCTTCGAAGTCCTGCGCCTTGTAGTGCAGGTGGGTGAGCGAAATGAGTGCATAGGTCACGAGATAGGTAGGCGTGTCTGTCAGACCTTCGCCCGTGACCTTTTGCGTGGGCGGACCATAGTCGGGAGTATTCCGAACGCGATCGATCACCGCAGTAAGCAATGCTATGTTTTCCTCGCGCCTGTCCGTGAGATTGGCCGTCTCATCCGCGTCGATCTCGCGTATCAGGGTACGGAGCTTCTCCTCTGGTGTGATGGCTAGGGCGGATGCCGACGCCAGCGTCCTCTGTGACGCCGCGAAGTCGCCCATACCGCTCTGGATCGATGCCAGTTGCAGCAGGTAGCGCAGTTCGCCGGGCTCCAGCGCGATCGCCTTGCGTATCGCTTCCATCGCGATATCGCCGGTTTCCTTGCGGCCGGATGCGAAGCCTGCGAGGGCGGACCAATCCTCCGCCGTTTCGGCTTCGGCGCGCAGCAGTTCGAGTCCCCGCTCCCGCGTGGAACCGACCGCGATCATGGCGATGGCTTCGCGCTGCGCGTCGGAGCCCTCATCGAAGACCGACTGCAGGTTGGAGTCCGGCGCAACGTTGTCCTGCAATAGCGCGAGGAGCGTGTCGGCATTCTCCGCCGTGATGCGGCCGGTCTCTATCATGCGCGACACGAGTTCGGTCGTCGGGAGCGAGGCGGGCTCCCTGTCAAAGAAGAACTGGTAGAGGCCGAGCGCGCCGCCAAGCGTGGCCATGGCGACGAGCGCAGTCCACAGCCCGCGCGTTGCCTTGGCTGCGCTGTCCTTCAGCGCGGGCGCGAGCGGGGCTGTCCTTGTTGGTGCGGTTGTATCCTCAGCCATGCGGGCATTATGCCCGACTGCCACCAAATTGAAAGGGCGGGCTGCGCCTTGCAAATCAGCGCAGTCCGCCGCACAGAAACGGCATGACAGACACGCTTTTCTCGCCGTTCACGCTCAAGAACCTGACGCTGCCCAACCGCATCGTCATGGCGCCGATGACGCGAAGCTTTGCCAAGGGCGGCATGCCGAACAAGGACATCGCGGAATATTACGCTCGGCGCGCGAAAAACGAGGTTGGGTTGATCCTGACCGAAGGCACCCACCCCGAGCGTCCCGGTGCGGGTAACGATCCGAACACGCCGTTCTTCTACGGCGATGCACTGGCCGAGTGGAAGCACATCGTGGGCCGCGTGAAGGAAGAAGGCGGGCTGATCGCACCGCAGCTCTGGCACACGGGTTACATGCGCAAGCCAGGCGCGGGGCACTTTCCCGACGCGAAATCCGACAGCCCGTCAGGCGTGACCCATACGGGCGCGAAGGTCGCGGACGAACCCAGCGAGTCCGAAGTCGCCGATATGGTGGACAGCTTCGCGCGTTCTGCGGGCTATGCGAAGGAGCTCGGGTTCGACGCCATCGAGATCCACGGCGCGCATGGCTATCTCATCGACCAGTTCTTCTGGGACGTGATGAACAAGCGCGAGGACCGCTATGGCGGCGGGCTCGTCGAGCGCGCGACCTTCGCCGGCGAGATCATAAAGGCCTGCCGCAAGGCCGTCGGCCCGGACATGCCGCTCATCATCCGGCTGTCGCAATGGAAGCAGCAGGACTTCTCGCAGCGCCTCGCCCACACGCCGGATGAGCTCGGTGCATTTCTGCAGGTCTTCGCCGATGCCGGGATCGACTGTTTGCACTGCTCTCAGCGTCGCTTCTGGGAGCCGGAGTTCGAAGGTTCTGACCTGAATTTCGCAGGCTGGGCGAAAAAGCTCACAGGTCTGCCGACCATCACGGTCGGTTCCGTTGGCCTGACCGGAGAGTTCGTTGCCGCCTATTCGGGCGAAAGCTCCAAACCTGCCTCACTGGACAAGCTCAACGAACGGCTGGACCGGGGCGACTTCGACCTCGTGGCCGTGGGCCGCGCCTTGTTGCAGGACCCGGAATGGGTGCTGAAAATCAAGCACGGCCGCGAGGACGAGCTGCAGGACTACACGAAGGAAGCACTCGCTACGCTTTACTGATCGCGCATGGCGAGCTGGATGAAGTTTGTCAGGAACGGCCGCGTTTCACGCGGGTCGATGATGTCCTCGACGGCATAGCGTTCCGCCGTGCGGAAGGGCGAACTGACGCGGGCGAGCTTGGCCTTGATGCGCGCGAGCTCTGCGACTGGGTCGTCGCTGGCTTCGAGTTCCGCACGGTAGGCCACTTCGACGCCGCCATCGATGGGCAGGCTTCCCCAATCGCCGCTCGGCCAGGCTGCTCGGTATTGAAATCGCGTGTGATCGCCCATCGCCGCGCCGGCAACGCCGTAGGCCTTTCGGATGATGACAGTCGCCCACGGCACGGTCGCCGCGTAGATTGCACTCATCGTTTCAACCCCGCGCCGGATCGTCGCCGCGCGCTCGGCCTCCAGCCCGATCATGAAGCCGGGGTTGTCCACGAGGTGCACGATAGGC
>JAHDEU010000217.1 GCA_020628635.1 Hellea sp.
CGTGACCTTGTCATAGCCGAACTTCAACTCCTCGGCGGCACGGCCACCCATGGCCATCGCCATGCGGGCAATCATCTCTTCGCGCGATTGCGAAATCTGATCGCGCTCCGGCAGGTATTGCACCATGCCCAGCGCACGACCGCGCGGGATGATGGTCGCCTTGTGGATCGGCAGGCTTCCCGGCATGTTCAGCCCGACCACGGCGTGGCCCGCCTCGTGATAGGCCGTCATCGCCTTTTCCTCATCCGTCATGGCAAGGGTGCGGCGTTCCGCGCCCATCATCACCTTGTCGCGCGCGTCCTCGAACTCGCGCATTGTGATCTTCAGCTTGTTGCGGCGCGCGCTCAGCAAAGCCGCCTCGTTGACGAGGTTGGCGAGGTCCGCGCCGGAAAAGCCAGGCGTGCCGCGAGCCACATATTTGGCGTCGACATCGGCGGCAATCGGCTTGCCGCGCATGTGGACCTCGAGGATCTTCTCGCGGCCCTGAATGTCCGGGTAAGGCACTTCGATCTGGCGGTCGAAGCGGCCCGGACGCAGCAGTGCCTTGTCCAGCACGTCGGGGCGGTTGGTGGCCGCGACGATGATGATGCCTTCCTGACCCTCGAAGCCGTCCATTTCGACCAGCAGCTGGTTGAGCGTCTGTTCGCGCTCCTCATGACCGCCGGACGTGCCGACACCGCGATGGCGGCCGACGGCATCGATCTCGTCGATGAAGATGATGCAGGGCGCGTGCTTGCGCGCTTCGGCGAACATCTCGCGCACACGGCTCGCGCCGACACCCACGAACATCTCGACGAAGTCGGAGCCGGAGATGGTGAAGAAGGGCACGCCCGCCTCACCCGCCACAGCGCGGGCCAGCAGCGTCTTGCCCGTTCCGGGAGGGCCGACCAGCAGCGCACCCGTCGGGATGCGCGCGCCGAGGCGCGTGAATTTGGACGGGTCGCGCAGGAACTCCACGACCTCTTTCAGGTCTTCCTTGGCGCTCTCCACGCCCGCCACGTCCTCGAACGTCACGCGCTTGGTGTTCTCGGTCAGCAGCTTGGCCTTTGACTTGCCGAAGCTCATCGCCCCGCCGCGCCCGCCGCCCTGCATGTTGCGGAAGATGAAGAAGAACAGGCCGACCAGAATCAGCAGCGGCAGGAGGTTGAGCAGCAGGCTGCTCCACACGGACGGCTCATTGACCTCCGCATAGTCGAACTCCACGCCGCCTTCGGACGCGATCTCGGCCGTGCGGTCATTGAACAGCTTGGGGATGTTGACCTGGTAGTCGTCGCCATTGGACATCTTGCCCGTCATCAGCCCCTTGTCGCCATCGATCAGCGCGCTGGAGACATTGCCCGCTTCCACTTCCTGCTCCCAGGTGGAGAAGGTCATTTCGTCGGCCTGCGGGCCTGCATTCATGCCGCCTTGCGACAGGCTGAACACGATGAGGATCAGCGTGATGATGACTGCCCAGACCGCGATCTGGCGCGCATTGTTCTGGGGCGGCGGTGTCTTTTTCTCGGACATAGGGAATCCTGTTCGGGTGACTGGCTCAACACATAAGCGCTGCGCCGGCAAAAGCCACCATGCACGCTGTCACAATGGCCGATCTTTAACGTCGCAGTTCAGTTTACGTGACAGCGGCATGCGCGATGCGTTCCGCGACCAGATTTTGGACACGCACATCGCGGCCGAAGAGAATGCGAAAACCCACATGGCGGCCGCGGCGCTCCGGATTGATGACGCCGCTGCGCCCGCTGATCAAGAAACGCCCGTCCCAGACGACCGGCTCCGGCGTGATGTCGGTGCGCACGGCCGTCGCCTCCAGCCCCCCATCGCGCCGCCCGCTCATGGCAACCGGATCGCGCGACAAAGTCAGTCGCGCGCCGTCCCACTCGCCGATAGTGCCGCATCCCAGCGCGACAGGCGCGCCCTCTTTCAATTGTTCCCGCGCTGCCCGCAGGCGAGATCGGTCAACCGGTCCCTGCTGTCCACCGACTATGGGAACCAAGGTAGAGAGCGCATCGAGCGGGGCGAGCGTTGCAAGGCTCAACTGGCCCTCATGGGTCATGGTGTGGCCTTCGAGCACATCGCGCAGCCGGGCGCGCTCCGTCTCCCGCCCCGCCGCCATCTTGTCGGCCAGCGACAGCAGCACGGCACGGCGCTCTGGATCGTCCGCCAATTCGCGGCGTACGCGGATGCGCTCGAAGTCCGCATTCTCATTGCTCGGGTCCTCGATGGGTCGCAGCTTGCCGAGCGAACTGCGCAGTTCAACGCGCGACAGGCCGAGCGCGGGGCGAACCAACGTCACGCCGGCCAGGGCGGGCCAGACCGGCGCATAGGCGCGCGGTCGCATGCCGGACGCGCCGCGCCAGCCGGAGCCGCGCGCGATGCGCATCTGAACAGTCTCAGCCTGGTCGTCGGCATGGTGCGCGGTGACGAGCTGGGTGATGCCCTTGGCCCGGCACCACGCGCCCATCAGGCCGTAGCGCGCTTCCCTCGCCCGCTCCTGGATGCGCGTCTCCACGCCGTCATGCTCCCAGCGGAGCACGGAGACGGCGCGGTCTAGCTTCGCGGCAAGCTTGCGCGCGCGCTCCGCTTCCTGGTCCGAACCATCCCGCAATCCGTGATCGACATGGAGCACACCGCGCAGCAGCGGATCGCTCCTTAGCCGCGCAAGCAGGGCAAGGCTGTCGCCTCCGCCGGAGAATGCGAGGGCGTAGGGTTCGCCTTCCGCAAAGGCGCTCTCGTCGATGCCAGCCCGGTGCGGGCGGGTCAGCACCCTGTGCGCGCGGCTTCGCGGGCCGCCTTGTCGCGCGCGGCCTGCGACGCATTCGGGAACTGCCCGCCAAAGGCCGCGAGTGCCGCGCAGGCTTCTGCCGCCTGCCCGGTTTCGCGCAAGGCGGCTGCGAGCTTGATCATGGCGTCGGGCGCTTTCGGTCCGGCGTCGGCGACCTTCAACGATGTGATATAGGCGTCGGCCGCCGCATTGTGCTGCCCGCGCACGTAAAGGGACTCGCCCAGCCAATACCATGTCTCGCCGAGATCCGACGCGCCCGGATTGAACTCCGCATATTGGCGCAGCGCCGTTTCCGCGCCCGCATAGTCGCCCTCGCGCAGGCGCTGCACCCCGATCTCGCCCAGCTTGGTCGCGTCATTCGCCTGGGCGGAGGCTTGGCCGGGCGGCAGGGTGAAGTCCTGCACCGTGGCGGTGGGTACGTCCGGGATGGCGGAGATGGTGCCGGGGCCGCCGACATAGCTGCCGTCCACGCGCGGGCCGGGGCGCGTCCCCTGCTCGGCTGCGACGAGGTCCACGGCGTCGAGATGTATCTTCATGCGCGTAGCCAAGGTCTGCAGCTCGCGGATGTCGCTCTCCAGCGCGTCGATGCGCGCGTCCTTGGCGTCGCGGTCATAGGTCACCTGCTCGATCTCGCCGCGCAGCGTGCGCATTGTGCGCTCCAGCGTGTCGATACGGCCCATCAGCCGCTCGGCCGCGGGATCTCCGGTGAGCAGGCGCGCTTCGAGTCGCTCGACACGCTCGGCCAGCGCGGCGTTCTGCGCGGCAAGCTCGGCCTTGCTCTGCGCAGATGCGGGCGCGGCACTCGCAAGCATGGCGGCGAGCAGTGCAGTGGACAGGAGATATTTCATGGACAAACCTTAGCGACGCCCCCCGGCACGCGCACTTTAAAGAGACGTCATTTAAGTGAACGCGCCGTTAACGACGCAATTGAAGACCGTGGGCTAGGACTGCCCGAACGCCCTCAAGTTGGTGAAGCCATTGCGGTTGCGCGACCAGCCGGCTTCGTTCGACCGCCCGTCGATCGGACGCTCCTTCCCGTAGCTCACCGTGGTCAGGCGGTCCGGCGACACGCCCTGGCTGACCAGAAAGGCTTTGACGCTGTCCGCGCGCCGCGCACCGAGGGCGAGGTTGTACTCCCGCGTGCCGCGCTCGTCGGCGTGGCCTTCGACAATGGCCGTGAAGCTCGGATAGCTGTTGAGCCAGTCGGCCTGGCGGCGCAGCGTGTCGCGCGCCTCGTTCGACAGCTGGAAGCGGTCGTAACCGAAGAAGACGCGCGGCTCGCCGCCGCTCTGAAAGGCGAAGTCCTCGATGGAGCCGGGAATTGGTAGATTTGGATCGACCATCGGAGGCTGGACGACCGGCCGATCGATGACTTGCGGCGGTGCGGGCTCGGGTTCGGGCTGGGTGAATATCTCAGGCTGCGGCGCCGGGCGTTGGACCACCTCGGGCTCCTGCGGAACCGGCTTGGTCGCGCAGGCGGCGAGCACCAGCACGGCAGTGCCCAAGGCGAATGTTCTCTTGATGACGGTCATGCGATCGTCTCCTGTTATGCGTCCCACCCTCGTTCGAGGCCAATTGCTGCCGTCTTGGGGCACAAATGTGGCATCGAAAAGCTAAATCTAATTTAGAATGGATGACCAGGCGGGTCGCTTGTCCGGTCGATGCGCTTCAGGTTCAGGCCTGT
>JAHDEU010000218.1 GCA_020628635.1 Hellea sp.
TGGCAGGCGTGAAGTCGGGCGTGCTGCAGGATCCAAACGCACCGCTCTGGAGCCGGGCACGGCGCATATTCCTGCCGATCGGGCTGGTCGGCAGCGCGGCCGGAGCGTGGCTGTTGCTGCAAGCACAAGGCATGCTCACGGCCGACTACATGTTCGGCTCGGCGCTCATCTTCATCGCTTCGCCCTTCTCCACGTTGGGCTATCTCGGACTCATCGCGAAATGGGCGAGCGGTCCGATGACGGCGGTGAAGGAGTTCTTTGCGCGGGCGGGCACGTCGTCGCTTACCGCCTATCTGCTGCAATCGCTGATCCTGTCGCTGCTGTTCAGCGGCTACGGCCTCGGTCTTTACGGCAAGGTCGGCGCGGCAGGCTGCATCGCGATTGCGTTGGTCACGGGACTGGCCACACTGGCCTTTTCAAGTCTGTGGCGGACGCGGTTTGCGCGCGGGCCTGTGGAGAGTGTGCTGCGCAAATGGACCTATCTTCGCGCTGGGCGTTGAAGCCGGGCGCGATCCATGCGAGCAGAACAAACATGGAACCTCTGTTCGAAATAGCGGGCGCAGACGTGACTGCGCTGGAGCTGGTCATCGGCCTGCTCCTGCTCTGCGCGGGCGTGCTTTTGTCCCTGCTCTTCCGCCGCCGCGACACGGGGCTGCACGCCGAGCTCATGGCCATGCGCGGGCAGCAGGCGGAACTGCAGGGGCGGCTGGCGCAGCTGGCGGAGGAACAGGCGCAGCGGGGCGATCTGTTCCAGACCTCGCTGGACAACCGCCTGTCCGATCTCACCGACCGCATGGGCCGCAATCTGGCGGACAGCTCGGAGCGCTCGGCGCAGCACCTGAAGTCCCTGCACACGCGGCTCGAGGTCATCGACCGCGCCCAGCGCAATATCGAGGCGCTGGCGGGCGAAGTGTCCGGCCTGCAGTCGATCCTGTCCAACAAGCAGGCCCGCGGCGCATTCGGCGAAAAGCAGATGCAGAGCCTGATCGAGCAATTCCTGCCCGCGCGCAGCTACGGCTTCCAGAGCACGCTGTCCAACGGCACGCGTGTCGATGCGCTGATCCATCTGCCGGGCGACCATCTCGACGTGGCGGTGGACAGCAAATTCCCGCTGGAAGCGTGGCAACGGCTGATGGACGCGGAAGCGGCGGGCGCGGACACGACGATGGCCATGCGGCAGTTCAAGGCCGACTGCCTGCGCCATGTGCGCGACATCGCCGACAAATACCTGCTGCCCGGGGAAACCCACGAGGTCGCGCTGATGTTCCTGCCCAGCGAGGCCATCTATGCCGAGCTCCACGCGCGCTACGCCGACGTCATCGACCGCAGCTTCCAGGCGCGCGTCATGATCGTCTCGCCGACCACATTCATGGCGACGCTGCACACGATGAACGCCGTGCTGAAGGACGCCAACATGCGCGAGAATGTGCACCTGATCCTGGCCGAAGTCGGCACGCTGCAGACGGATGTCGCGCGGCTGGAGGAGCGGGTCGGGCGCATGTCATCGCAGTACAAGACGCTCGGCAAGACTTTGGACGAGGTGGAGATCAGCACCGGCAAGATCGGCAAGCGCTCCGCGCGCATCGAGAGCATGGAGCTGGGCGACGAGCCGGGCGAGATGCTGCCGCCCGCCGCCAACGAGGCGCGGCTGCTGTGAACGGCTACATATTCTACGGCGGGCGCATCTTCCGCGCGGTCTCCATCGACGGCAGCGGCGACGTCTCGACCGACACCATCTTCCGCTATGACCAGCGCGAGGACGTGCTGATCGGCAGCTATAGCGGCGGGGATATCGAGTTCGGCTCCATCGTCGGAACGGTCCACGCCGACGGGCGGCTATCATTCCTCTACCATCACATCACGAAGTCCGGCGATATGCGGTCCGGGTCCTGCGAGAGCCGGCCGGAATGGGTCGAAGGAAAACTGCGCCTGCATGAGAGCTGGCAATGGCACGGCGGTGCTGGCGGGAGCAGCATCATCGAGGAGCTCTAGTCCGACACGCCCCGCGCCTGCGCGGCCAGGCCGAGCGCTTCCGACAGGGCCGCATTGCGGTCGGACAGCTCGGCCACGCGTTTCGCCTCCGCCTTGCGGTGTTCGCGGATATGGGCGGCCAGATCGACCACGGTCTTCAGCGCGATCAGCAGCAGCAATGCCGGAAAGGTCGAACCCGTCTTCTCCACCATCGCCGCGCCCGCGATCACGACGACATGCATGATCACGACCCGGCCATAGGGCGCGAGCATGAACTGCGTTTCGTCCTCCGTGATGAACTCCCGCTTGCCGAGATAGTTGGACAGGAAGGAGAAGGCATGGCTCGCCGCCAGTCCGAGCACGGCATAGAGCAGAAAGCGGTCCAGCTCCGGCACGTCGAAGACCTCGCGCAGGAACAGCAGGTGCGCGGCGCTGAACCCGCCGAAGTGAATGCAGAAGAAAACCGCCTTGGGCAGCCGGGAGAAGACCGTCCACCACGGAATGCCGCGCTTACGCCTTGCTCCGACCAGCTTCGCGATGCCGAAAACGCCAATGACGACCGTCTCCAACCAATAGAGCAGCAACAGCTCGCCGACAGACCAGCCGAACTGCAGCACACCGTATATCGGGATGAGGTTTGCAAAGATCAGCCACCAGGCGGAGGCGCGCGACAACCAACCGGTTCCTGTGCTCATCCCCTGCCCCCTCGCTCGCATGTGGCTACACGGCGCGGCGGCTCTTCATGGCGGCCGCGATGGTGCCGTCATCGAGGAAGTCGAGCTCCCCGCCGATCGGCACACCATGACTTAGCCGGGTAATCTTAACGCCGGTTTTCTCAAGATGCTCCGTGATGTAGTGCGCCGTGGTCTGGCCATCGACCGTGGCGTTCATGGCGAGCACGACCTCGTCCACCTCGCCCGTGCCCACGCGGCGGATGAGCGATGCGATGTTGAGGTCTTCGGGCCGGATACCGTCCAACGCCGACAGCGTTCCGCCCAGCACATGATAGGTGCCGCGAAACGCGCCCGCGCGCTCCATCGCCCAGAGGTCGGACACGTCCTGGAGCACGCAGATGGATCGCTTGTCCCGGCCGGGCGCTGTGCAGACATTGCACGGATTGCTGCTGTCGACATTGGCACAGACCGAGCAGGTCTCGATGGACTCGGCCGCATGCTGCATGGCGGATGCCAAGGGCGTCATCAGCTTGTCCGGCGCCTTGAGCAGGTGCAGCGCGGCCCGGCGGGCGGAGCGCGGCCCCAACCCCGGAAGCCGCGCCAGCAGCGCGATAAGGCGGTCGATTTCAGGCGAGATGGAAGGGCCGGCCATGCGTCAACTCCGGTGAGAAAAGAGACGGGCGCAAGGCTGCCCGTCAGGCTTCGCATGTGGGAATTTCGGGTCGGATTTCAACCGCCCGGCTACGGTCCGACTGCAAGCGAACGTGGGTCGCGGCTGTCCGCTTCGCCGACGAAATAGCGCCCGTTCCAGCCCACGGAATTGACCCGTCCCAGCGTCGTCGTGGCAAAACCGCCGCGCTCATCACGCACGAGATTGTGGCCCATGCCGTCCAGCAGGCGCAGCGAGTCGGGACTGATGCCGGGCTCCACCACGACGCGGTCGGGCAGCCATTGGTGGTGGATGCGCGGGGCGTGCAGGCCTTGGGCGATGTTCATGTCCCACTCCACCGTGTTGAGCACGGTCTGCAGCACGGCCGTGATAATGGTCGAGCCACCCGGCGAGCCCGTCGCCAGCACGACGCGCCCATCGCGGCGCACGATCGTCGGCGTCATCGATGACAAGGGGCGCTTGCGCGGCGCGATGGCGTTGGCCGCCCCGCCGATGAGGCCGTAGCCATTGGGCGCGCCCGGCTTGGCGGAGAAGTCGTCCATCTCATTGTTGAGCAAAAAGCCCGCGCCATCGACGGAATAGCCCGACCCCCAGCTGAAGTTCAGCGTGTAAGTCACTGAAACCGCGAGGCCGTCCGCATCGATGACGGAGTAATGCGTCGTGTTCACGCTCTCGCCCGGCAGCTCCGCGCCCGGCCGGATATCCTCGCTGCGGCTGGCGCGGTCCAGCTCGATCGTGGCGCGCAGCCGGTCCGCATAGGCCCGGTCGGTCAGCGCCTCCACGGGCACGTCGGCGAAATCGGGATCGCCCAGATACCGGCTCCGGTCCGCATAGGCGCGGCGCATGCTCTCGATCAGCTTGTGCAGGTAGCGGGCCGAGTTGTGGCCGTCCTCCGCCAGGTCGTAGCCCTCAAGGATGTTCAGCATCTGCACCAGATGCACGCCTCCGGAGGACGGCGGCGGCATGGCGGCGATCTCGTAGCCATTATAGCGCCCGATCACGGGTTCGCGCTCCACGACGGTGTAGCCCGCCAAATCATCCACCGTGATCAACCCGCCGCCCGCTTCCATTTCGGCGACAATCAATTCTGCCGTGCGGCCTGCGTAGAAACCGTCGCGGCCATTGAGCGCGAT
>JAHDEU010000219.1 GCA_020628635.1 Hellea sp.
CCGGAGCCTTGAAGAGCGTCGCTATCGTCTTGAACGAACGAAAATTCAGACCGAACACATCTTCGAGCAGATTGTCGAAGCCGAGCTTGCTGGCCTTGGGCTGCGCGCGGGTAATCTCGGCTTCGAGGGGATCGGTCATAGGCTCACGATTTCGACGAAGATCGGCATCGCCGCCACGAGCAGCGAGATGGTCTGCGCGATCAGCACCGTCACAACCATCAAGACGGCCATGACCACACTCATGCCAAGCCGATCCTTTCCGAATGAACGCATCGGGCCGCGATAGGCCGTAACGACATAAATCATCCCGATCACCGCAATCTGGGCAAAGCTGACCGACTGGAGAACCTCTACGCTCATGAATGGGATCAGCAGCGTGAAGGCGACTCCGAAGATCGTTCCTGGGAGGATCGTGCCGAAAACATAACGCTGGCTGACGACAAAGTTCTCTCCCTGTTTCCAGGGCCTGAAGATCGCGGCCATACAAAGAAAGCAGGCGATCATGATAAAAGGGTAGATGACGAAGTGGCGGCTCGCAATGCGCTGAGCGGCGGCCGACATGTTATAGGCATCGCGTGCTGCTGGGTCGATCCGACCGTCAGCGACGCCCTGCTGCAAAACAGCGTCCGGCAGGGTCGCGAGCGAGTTGATGAAGGCACCGTTCTCGCTGGCCCAGAAGAACTGCAGGCCGATCATGATGGTCATCAGCGTCAGCCAAAGGCGGAGTGCGGGGATGTAGCGCCCACCCCAGTCTGGTCTCCGTGCCGCTTCGAAAAAGTCGGCCGGATTGACGACCGTTTCCAACAGGCTCTTCAAGCCCTTTATGGAGATGCCGAAAAGGTCGTTGAGAAAATCGTCAAATCCGACATGGCCGAATTCGGGCTGACCCTTCTTTGTCGGTTGGTCGGTCACTCTCGCAGCCCTCTTACGAAAAAGCCGCCCCGCGCGAGCGGGACGGCTTGTGTTCTGTTATGCCGGAAGACCTAGAGGTCTTTCAGGCCTGCGGACGGCTTGAATTGAGCGGAGGTCTTGGCCTTGGACATCATCGGCTTGCCGGTCTGCGGGTTGCGCATTTCGCGCGATGGGCGGTGCTTGGCGACGAACTTGCCGAAGCCGGGAAGGTTCACTTCGTGGCCGTCGCCTTTCTTCAGCTCGCCGACGATGATGTCGATCATGCCGTTCACGGCGTCGCCTGCGGCCGACTGGCTCATGTCCAGATGCTCGGCCAGTTTGGAAACGAGTTCTTTTTTGTTCATCGGGTCTCTCCTCGATTTGGCCGCTGGTGATTTCCACGGCGCTTGAGCAGACCCTAACGAAAAGGGTTAACGTGTCACTAACTGACGCCCGTAACCCCACTATTTCCGGGGTTTTCGGCTCTTTTCGTGCGTCTGGGAGCGAAGATTGCAAGTCCCGGAGCCCGAGTGCAGGTGCATTTGTCACGAAAACGAATCAATGCGCCATGCTTGCCGGAGAGCACTTGCGCGGGCATCAGCACGCCATGAGCCCATCCAAAGCCCCCCAATTGCGAGTCGGCGTCGTCGGCGCGGGCGTCTTTGCGGGCTACCATGCGGGCAAGGTTCATGCGCATTCGCGCGCGCGCCTGAGCGGTATCCATGACCTCGACGCGGACGCTGCGGGCGCGCTTGCGGAACGGCTGGGCACGGAAGCCATCAGGTCGCTGGACGCGCTGTTCGCCAAGTCGGACGCGGTCATCATTGCCACGCCCGCCACCACTCACGGCCAGCTTGCAACCCAGGCTTTGAAGGCGGGACGTCACGTCCTCGTCGAGAAACCGCTCGCGCTTACGCTGGAAGACGCCGAGTGTATCCTGTCCGCGCGTGGAGACCGGGTGCTGCAGGTCGGCCACCAGGAGCGCGTCGTCGCAGACGCCATCGGCCTGTTCGGCATTGCCGAGCGCCCGACCGACATCCGCATTCATCGCCACACCGGCCGCGCCACCCGCAATCTCGACACATCGGTCGTCATGGACCTGATGATCCACGACCTCGACTTGCTTGGTGCGCTCTACGGCGTGCCCGACTGGATCGCGACGGAAGCGGCGGCCTCGCGCTATTCCGAGCATCTCGACATGGCACGCGCGGAACTCGGCTATGAGGGCTTCACCGCCTATGTCTCCGCCGACCGCGATGCAGAGCCCGAGCGCAGCTGGACGATCCGCTACCCCAGCGGGACCGTCGCTATCGACTTCGCCGCCAAGACGCTGCGCCATGACACGCCGTTCGATCTGGATGCGGATTTCGGACAGAGCCCGGATGTCGCCGACAGCCTCGCCGCCGCCTTCGACCGCTTCGTCCGCGCCTGCCTCGACGGCGCGCGCCCGCTCGCCACGGGAGAGGACGGTTTGGCCGCGCTGCGCATGGCGGTGACGATAGAGGAGAACGCCCCATGACCGAAATCAGAGTGAAGCGCCGCCGTCGCGTCTGGCCCATATTGCTGGCCATGCTCGCGGTCTTGGCCATCGCCTTCGCCGCGTGGGCGCTGCCGAACAAGCGCCTGTCGCGGATCATCGCCGTCACCACGCTGTTCGACGCGGACAAGATCGTCGGCAACTTCTCAAACATGGACCGCGCTTTCAACACCCGCGCGCTCGACGTGCCGATCCGCGATGACCTCCCGCGCGCGCTGGAGCCGCTGCCGGACACGGTCGATATCGTCGGGACCGACCGCCCGACGGAAGACGTGCTGGCCGAGCTCGACACCACCGCGCTGGTCATCCTGCGCGACGGCGTGGTCATCCATGAGGACTACCGCCTCGGCACCGGAGCCGACGACCGCCGCATCAGTTGGTCTGTCGCCAAGTCCTTCATGTCGGGCCTTTATGGAAACGCCCTGGCCAGCGGACAGATCGCGAGCCTGGACGACGACATCACGGTCTATGTGCCGGAGCTGAAGGGCTCCGCCTATGAGGGCGCGTCCTTGCGCAACATCCTCAACATGAGCAGCGGCATCCGGTTCAACGAGAACTACATGGACCAGAGTTCCGATATCAACCGCATGGGCCGCACCATCGCGCTGGGCGGATCGCTGGACGACTACACGATGGAGCTGACAGACCGGCAGTTCGAGCCCGGCACGGACTGGCAATATGTCTCCATGGACACGCACGTCGCCGCCTGGGCGCTGCGCCGCGCGACCGGCAAGAGCCTGCATGAGCTGTTCGAGCAGACCTATGGCCCGCTCGGCTTCAAGGCTCCGCCCTATTACACGACGGACGGGGAGGGCGTCGCCTTCGCGCTCGGCGGGCTGAACCTGACCACGATTGACTACGCCAAGTTCGGGCAGCTCTTCCTGCAGGAAGGCGCGTGGGAGGGCGAGCAGCTCATCCCCGCAGACTGGGTCCGGGCGAGTACGGTACACAGTGCCCCGGGCCTGTCCGACCGCGGCGTGGGATACGGCTATCAATGGTGGGTGCCTCAAAATACCTCTGGGCCGGAGCAGGGCGACTACTTCGCCGTCGGCATTTACGGCCAGTATGTCTATGTCGATCCCGCGCGGAACATCGTCATCGCCAAGAATGCCGCCGACCGGGAGTTCGCCTTCGCGGATGAAGTCGGCACGCACAGCATGAACAAGAATATCGAGCTGCTGCGGAGTTTGAGCGCGCAGTTGGGCACCAGTCTCGAGCCGATAGGGCGATGCGAGGGCGAGAACGAGACGCTGCGCTGCACGGTGACGCTCCGCGACAATGGCGAGGTCAGGACGATCGACATCACGCCCGCTGTCGACCGTTTCCCGATGCAGCTGGGGCCGGAGCGCAACTACACAGAACGCCGCGCGCAGGTGGACCGGATCGAAAGAATCGATGCCGGACGGGTGAGGGTCCATATTTCCGGCACACTGACAGCCGACGGTGTGGACTACGCGGCGAGCGACACGGTGCTGATCTCCGAAGGTGTCGAGTTGCGGCGCTAGGCGGATGGTCGTGCTTTCCAACATCGCGCTACCGCATTAGGGCGCGACCCATGACTTCGTCCCTGCGCATCGCCTCCCTCCAGATGAACCCGACCGTGGGCGATATCTGGGGCAACGAGGCGCAGATGGCGGAGGGGTACGCCCGCGCCAGGGCGGACGGCGCAGATATCGTCGTCACGCCGGAGCTGATGGTCCTCGGCTACCCGCCGGAAGACCTCGTGCTTCGCCCGACTGTGCAGGACGATTGCCGCAAGGCGTGCGAGCGGCTTGCGGAGCTGACGGCCGACGGTCCGGCCATGCTGACGACCGTGCCCTGGGTGGAGGACGGCAAGCTCTACAATGCTGCGCTCTGGATGGAAGCGGGCGAGATCAAACACATCCGGTTCAAGCATCACCTGCCGAACTACGGGGTGTTTGACGAAGCGCGGGTCTTCGTGCGCGGCCCTCTGCCGGAGCCCATCGAGTTCCGCGGCGTGACCATCGGCCTGCCGATCTGCGAGGACCTCTGGCAGCC
>JAHDEU010000001.1 GCA_020628635.1 Hellea sp.
GCGAAGGTCGCGCCCGCATGGGTTATGGCTGTGAGCATTGCGCCGTCCGCGCCCGCATCGTCATTGTCCGTGACACTCCCCGCCACAGAGGCGCCGCCCTCGACGACCGTGACCGGGCCGTCATCCGCAGCCGACGGGACATCATCGATGACCCTCAAATCCATGACGGCGTCCGACGTGCTGCCGTCGCGGTCGGAAACGACGACATCCAACTGCTCGGAGACAGTGTCGCGTCCCAAATCATCGTGATCCGATGTCGGCGCGGTGATCTCATAGGTGTAGGTGAAGCGCGCGGCCGTGACTGTCCCATCTGCGAGGGTGACCGGCGAAAAACCGGTGATGGTGACGGTCCCATACTCCGTCGGAATCGTGACGGGACCGCTGAACACACCGTTGGTCACCACGGCCACGCCGGCAATCGTGACCGTGTCGAGGCCGTCGGGTGTGTCCACGGCGAAGGACTGCGTGTCCGTCGCACCGCCTTGCGTGCCGAGGTCGGCTTCGTCGACAGCCGCATCGGCACCAGGGGCGCCAAGGCCGGAGATCACCACCGGGTCGTCGACGCCGCGCAAGGTGATGCTCAGCACGGCATCGGCCGTGTCACCATCGGAGTCGGTGCGAAGATAGGGGATGTCCAGCGTCACGGTTTCGCTGCCGGACAGCGCGATCAGGGCGGGATGATCCGTATCGACGGCAAAGGTGTAACTGCCGTCCGGCGCGATGCTCAGCGCGCCGTATTCGGTCTGGATGACGATGCCGTCGTCCGTCATGTCCTCGCCGTCGACGGAGGTGATCCGGCCACCATCGGCCCCGTTCTCGTCATTGCCCGATAGATCACCTTGCAGCGTCTCGTCGGATACGTTGCCGGAGGCCATGTCGTCGCGCGCGATCGGCCCATCATCGGTGATGGTGACCACGATGGATCCCGATACGCTGTCTCCGTCTGCGTCTGTCAGCACGACGTCGAAACTCTCGGACAAAACGTCCTCGCCTTGCGTGGCGCCCGCGACCGGATGATCGATGGCCCCGTCCGGTGTGAAAACGTAGCTGTAGGTGCCGTCCGCGTTCGGTGTGATAGTCAAGATGCCGTATGTTCCGACGACGGTTCCGCCGTCCGTGACGTCGACTCCGCCGATCACCAGCGATCCGATCCCGTCGCGCCCGGTATCGACTTCGAGTATGCCCGTGACGACAGCTTGTCCGTCGCCTTCGGCTGTGCCGCCCTCGAAATAGCGTTCTTCGAGAGTGACGTCGACGATACGGGTCGAAGGGTTGCTGTCGACAAGCGGCTCGACAGGGTCGTCCTCGCCGTCTGGATCGCTGACAGTCGCGGGTTCGGGGTCGGTGATCGCGACCACCAGTTCGGGTTCGTCGTCTTCGATGAAGGGCTGGACCTCTTCCTCCCGCACGCGGTTGAACAGCAGTGCCGTGGGCGGGAGCAGGTCGGTCAGTCCGATGCCCTCGCCGATGTCGCCCAAGGCGAAGCTGTCGTCCGAAGCCCCGCCTGATAGGGGTGGCGTCCCTGGATCGGTTTCGTCACCGGCTTCGGGATCTATGTCTTCCACCTCGCCGAGGAGGTCAGCGGCGGGAACGAGAAGTCCGTCCACGACACCATAGGCGATGCCATCGATCTCGATAAGTTCGCTGCCGATGCCTGCGTCGAGTTGCGAAAGACGGACGGGGCTCTCAATGTCGGGAGCCGTTTCGGCATCCGCCTCCAGAGTCGTGTCTACCTTGGGCTCGAAGCCCGCATTTTCATCCCGTTCCATCGGAGCGCCCCTCGGAAATCTGTTAAGACTTTCCTAACGGTAATCCGGTTCGGACCGAACAGCCGTCTGCGCTGGTTGTGCATACAGGCATATGTACCGGGGCCGTGTTTCTCCTTGAAAGGTGCTCGGAGACAAGGGTTTGGGCGAGCGGAGTGAGCGTCCGGCATCCCGCAATTTCACCGTTGCTCAACCATGATGCTGAAGCGGATGGCAAGGCTGCGCGTGCCAGATTCGCCGCAGCATGGGACAGTTCGCTCATACCGCCAAATCTGCGCTGTCCATCTGCGCAGCCGCCCTGACCTTGGTCTGGGCGGAACCCGTGGGGCCGCGTGTGCAGATACTTCACACCGTGCCCATGGCGTCGCCTTGGGCCCAACCGAGTGCTTCCCCCCGGACAGTCGCGCAAGCGGCGGAACTCCAGCCCGAGGTCGCGGCGACGGGTCAACCACAATCCGCTGTTCATGAGAACTCCTCACGGAACGCCACCGTCGTGAACGCGATATCCGATATCGCTGAAACGCCCGTTCGGGCTTTCCCGAGCCTCAAACCAAGACGCACAAACCTCGAGCCCGAGCAACGGCACACCGCGCCTGACAGTGCGTCCGTCCCGTCACCGCGCCCAGCCGTGCGGGTGGCCTCCGCGGCCCCGGCGACAACGCTGCGACACGGCAATGGTCCCAGCGGGTTCTCCGGCGACGGACGCGCGAGACAATTGCGCAAGAACGGCTTGATGGGCGGGGCTGAGATCCGTTTCGCCGACGCCGACGCCATCTCCGACTTCGCCTTCGTGCGCGCCGGGCTGGCATCGGACATCGACACACTTCGCGCCTGTCGTGGCCAGGGGTGCGCCTCCGAACTGGGACGGATGGCCGACCGGCTCTCCGGCTTGGGCGAAAGCGATCTCGGCGCGATCAACGCCCTGGTGAATGCCATTCCCTATCGGAGCGATGCCTCGAACTGGGCGGTGTCGGATCATTGGGCACGGCCCGTGGAGATGTTGAGGCGTGGCGGCGATTGCGAGGATTTCGCACTGCTGAAATTTGCCGCGCTATCCGCGCTGGGCGTGTCCGAGGACAGGATGCGCATCGTCATCGGCCACACGCGCGCGGGCACGCCCCATGTCGTGCTGAGTGTTGACACCGGCCGCGACACGGTTTTTCTCGACAACAGGACCGACCGGGTGCTCCTGGCTGCGGAAACCGACCTGATACCGCGCTATTCGGTCAATCGTCAGGCGCGGTGGACGCATATCCGCAAACCCCAGCACCGGCGCTATGCGAGCAGGACAAGCGCCACGCTGTAGAGGCTCAGTCCCATGGCGATGGCCGGACCGTAGGGCAGCCGAGCCATGCGCGCCGTGGCAAGCGCGTCGCTCTCTCCCGCCCGGCGGGCCTGCATGAAGCGCATGGATCCATAGGCCAGGGCCCAAACCAGGCCCGACAGCGCGATCAAGACGAACAGCACCGGCAGGGTACCGAACGGTATGAGCGGTGTGAGCGCGGCCAGAAGCTTCACATCCCCCCCGCCCATGACCCCGAGGGCGAAGAACACGACTCCGATAACGAAGGCGATGAGCCCACCCAAGGCCTGCACGGCCAACACCCCCAAACCCACGCCTGATTGCATGGCGACAAGCGCAAACGGAATCCAAAGTGCCATGAGCGCCCAGCTGAAGGCGTGAGGGATCGTGAAGGTTCTCAGATCGACCACGGCCGCCCACCACACGATGATCAGGCAGGCGATCAGTCCGGCAATGGGCAGGGACACAGCGTCGACTAGCCGTTCAGCTGCAGGGCTTCGGCCATGAGCTCCTCGATCACCGTGTCGTGGCGCGGCGAGGCGTGGCGGGCTCGCTTCAGCAGGCTTACGGCGGCAACCTTGTCGCTCTTCCCTATCGCATCGCGCGCCAGAGAGCCGTAGATCCGGCTCTGCTCCGTGGCATTGGCACCCTCCAGGGCCGCGTCCATCCTGCCGCTATGGGCGAGGGCGATGCGGTGTTCGATTTCCAGCGCGTTCGTGTCGAGCGGAGAGGGGTTGGCTCGTTCATAGGCGACCAGTGCCTGCGCATAGTGCCCGCTCAGCGCCTCCACCCGACCGATTTCGCGCGCCACGATTGCGGGACGGTCCGAATGTTTCTCGGCCAGCGAAAGAAGGTCGCGCGCCTTTTGCAGATTGCCGGAGTCGCGTTCGATGGTGGCGAGTGCCAGCGCCTCGCGCCAGCGGGTCGGATCGGAGGCGAGTGCCGACATGAGAAAGGGTTTGGCCGAGTCCGCATCGCCTGAGCGAAGATAGGCGAGACCGAGGTGACCTTCCACGTCCGGATCGGAAGCCTGCTCGCGCAGCACGGCGTAGTGACGTATCGCCGTCTCCGGCTCATTTCTGAACAAGGCGATCTGGGCAGCGAGTCGCAGCGCCGTGGCATTGTCGCCATCGAGCGCGAGCGCGACCTTGGCATAGCCGTCGGCTTCCCGGAAATTCCCGGCGTCATATTTCGATTGCGCCTGCTGTGCGATTTGCGCGGATTTCGCCGGGTCGGGCTTGATGGCCTGGCGCTGTTGGGGCCCGGTCGAGGCGCAGGCCGACATCCAGACTGCGCAGAGGCAAAGAGCGCCGAGCCGAAGGGTTTGCAGGTATTGCATGGTTGGCTCCTATCCGGGGATGTTCTGCGTGATGTTCATCATCACGGGGACGAGGATCACCATGAACAGCGTCGGGAAGATGCAGGTCGTGAGCGGAATGCTCATCAACACGGGAAGCTTGTTGGCCTTCTCCTCGGCCTTCATCATGCGTTCGCGCCGCATGTCGAAGGCCGCCGCCCGGATCGCGCCGGTCAGGCTCGTGCCCAGGCTCTCGCTCTGATTGACCATGTTCACGATGGACGTCAGCTCCGGCAGGTCAACGCGGCGCGCCATGTTCTTCAGGGCATCGGCGCGGTTGCGGCCGGCGCGGAATTCCAGCGTCACGATCTCGAACTGCTTCGACACAGCCGGATGGGCCACGCGGAACTCTTTGGCCACGAATTGCAGCGCGACCGGAAAGGACTGGCCCGCCTCAAGACAGATCAGCGTCATGTCCAGAGCGTCGGGAAGCCCGCGCGAGAAATTGTACCGGTTCTCCTTGGCCTTGTTGTTGATGACGAGGAGCGGGGCATAATATCCCGCCGCTCCCAGCGCGACCACGGCGAATGTCGCGACCAGCGGCGACAGCGTCGAACCGGACACGAAAAGGATGGTGGACATGCCGACGGCGAGGATGACGCTGAGGGTCAGGCGAATGGCGAGGAAGATCGCTCCGGCGCGCGGGGAGTAGAAGCCGGCCGCCCGCAGGAGATCGACCTTCTCCACCACGGCGTCATCGTCGTCCTCGGTCCTGCGGATGCGCTGCTTGAACGGCTCCAGGAAACGGTCGAGCTTGGCGTTCTCCTTGGCGAGGCGCAGGCTCTCGGCCTTTCTCTCGTCTTCGAAACTCACCCCGATGCGCGCGGCGACGGGGTCGCGTCCGAAGACCAACAGACCGATCGCCATGATCACCATGACGACCGTCAGAAATATTATGACCACGAGTGATAGGGGCATCGCTCTCTCCTAGATCCGTATGGTGACGAGGCGTTTCATCCAGACCAGCCCCGCGATGTAGAACGCGAGCGGGAACGCCATGATCTGGAAGAAGGACGGGTTGTCGAGATGATCCCGGTAGTAGCTGGGCATCATCAGATTGATGACCAGGACGATGATGAGGGGCAGCAAGCCGACGATCCATCCGGTGACCCGTCCCTCCGCCGACATGGCCTTGACTTTCATGCCCATGGCTTTGCGGTCTCGCATCATCTTGGTGAGATTGTTGAGCACCTCCACCAGATTGCCGCCGGTCTCGCGCTGGACTTCCAGGGCCGCGTTGAAGAACTGCATGTCCGGGCTGGGGAAGCGCTCGCCCAGATTGCGCAGGGCGACCGTGCGGTCCAGTCCGTAGTTGATCTCGTCGATGGCGAGGCCGAATTCCGTGCCGATGGGATCGGGCATTTCCTTGGCCACGATCTCCAGCGCGACCGCGGCCGGGTGGCCGGCCTGCAGGCCTCGGCTCACAAGGTCCACTGCGGGAATGAGCTGTTCGTTGAAAAGTTTCCGACGCTTGCGCGCCCGCATGGCGACGAAACCATAGGGCAGCGTCCCGAAGAACAGGGCGATGATCGAGCGTTGGCGTCCGTCCACACCTAGGACCGACAGCACGAGAAAGAGACAGACCACAAGCGTGCCCGTCAGGATCAGCAGGCCATAGGGATTGATCTTGAGGTTGGACGCCCAGATCATGCTGTCGAGCTTGGCGATGAAACGGTTTCCCATCCGGCGCTTGCGGTGGTCGCGCAGCAGGGACAGACCGACGTCCTGCTGCCCCGTCTTTCGGATCAGCTTGATGCGCTTGTTGACCAGCGCGTCGTTGGAGACGCGGCTGCGCACGATGAACCATATCCCCTCGATCAAGAGGATGACGGAGATGAAAATGGCGGCGTAAAGGAGGTAGATCTGCACGGCGAGCCCCCTAGACCGTGAAGCTGTTGGGGATCGGCAGGCCGTTCGCGGAAAACGCCTTCAGGAAATCCGGACGCACACCCGTGTTGGAAAACTCGCCATGGACCTTGCCATCGCGGTCGATGTGGCTCTGGTCGAAGCGGAAGATCTCCTGCAGCGTGATGACGTCGCCTTCCATGCCGGTCAGTTCGACCACGGACACCACACGCCGCGAGCCATCGGCAAACCGCTTGATCTGCACGATGACGTCCAGGGCGGAGGCGATCTGGCCGCGCACCGAGCGTGTGGGCAGTTCCAGGCCCGCCATGCCGATCATCTGCTCGATCCGGGACAGGGCATCGCGCGGCGTGTTGGCGTGAACCGTGGTGATCGATCCGTCATGGCCGGTGTTCATGGCCTGCAGCATGTCGAACGCCTCGCCGCCCCGGACCTCGCCCAGCACGATCCGGTCGGGACGCATGCGAAGCGCGTTCTTGACCAGCATGCGCTGGTTGACCTCGCCCTTGCCCTCGATGTTGACGGGGCGGGTCTCCATGCGCACGACATGGCGTTGCTGCAACTGCAGCTCGGCCGCGTCCTCGATGGTGACGATCCTCTCGGCATCGCCGATGAAGCGGCTCATCGCATTGAGCATGGTGGTCTTGCCCGTACCCGTGCCGCCGGACACGATGATGTTCAGGCGACAGGCAACCACGCCCTTGAGGATATCGGCCAGATCCTGGGTCATGGAACCGATGGCGACGAGGCGTTCGAGATCGAACGGAATCTTGGAGAACTTGCGGATCGAGACCGAGGCGCCGTCCAGCGTGATCGGCGGTATCACCGCGTTGACCCGCGAGCCGTCCGGCAGGCGGGCATCGACCAGCGGATTGCTTTCGTCGATGCGGCGCCCGACGCCCGTGACGATCCGGTCGATGATCCTCAGCAGGTGGTCCTCGCTGCTGAAATGGACATTTGTTTCTTCTAGCCGTCCCGCCCGCTCCACGAATACTTCGTCAGCACTGTTGACGAGTATGTCGGAAACGGACGGGTCGGCTAGCAAGGGCTCCAGGGGACCAAAGCCCTTGAGCTCGTCGAGGATCTCATCGGCAAGCCGGGCGCGCTCAGCCGACGAGATTGGGCGCTGTTCCTCTTCGAGCATCTCGGTGAGAAGGATGGTGACATCCTTCCGGGCCTGCTCGCGGTCGACATCGTCGAGCGCGCGCAGGTTCAATTGTGAAATCATCTTCTGGTGCAGCCGGTTTTTCAGCCCCAGATATTCGCGGGAGACGTCGGCCTCCGCCTTGCTTCCGAAGAACAGGATATCGGGGTCGGAAATGTCTCCGATCGGCGCCTTCGCGCTCTCCGTTGCCGCGTCCGCATCCGCTTCGTCCGCGACGAGCGGCTGATCGTCCTTCTCGAAAAATGAAAACTTCATCGTCTATCCCCTGATTTGACTGGCCGCGCGATCCGACGCCGTGTCCACCGGAGAACCGGCTTGCCCGGACTGGTCGTCGGATATCGCTGAGTTGATGATGGCAAGTGTCTGGTCCGCGATCGCCGAAACCGCCTTGACCTGCGCTTTGGCGCCGCCGACCTCGGCCAGCACCTTGCCGCGCTCGCGCGCCGTCCTGTGGATCTTCTCCGCGAAGGGAAGCGTCTCGATCGGCCGGTTCAGCACATCGGCAATACGCGATAGCCGTTCCTTGTGCGCAAGGCCCTGCGTTCCGTTGGCCACGACCAGCACCCGACCGCGCTCGACATCGATATCGTCCAATCCCTGCATGACCGCTTGAGCCCGCTCCGCGTGCTCGATGCATGGGCGCAGGGTCAGGATGATGGCATCCGACCGGCTCAGGGCAGGCTGGGTCTGCGCGCCCCAATTCTGCGCGTGATCCAGGATGATGTAGTCGTAATGCTGCGTCGCCGCATCCAGCAGACGGTTGCAGAACTCCTTGGACAGGGCCGACAGAGGGAGGATTTCCCGGGGTGCGGTCAGCAGGTCGAGGCCCGGTCTGACGGAGTGCGATGTCGAGTCGAGGAAGCTCCCGTCCAGCCGGTCCCCCGCCTTGATGAGGTCCAGCAGGCTGGTCTTGATCTCGACGTCGAAGGCGGCTGCCAAGCTCCCGAATTGTGGGTCGAAATCAACGAGCAGAACGCGGACGTCGGCGCCGGAGTGCGCTTTCTTGCGCGACGCGAGATTGTGAGCGAGATTAATGGCGACCGTGCTGGCCCCGGCGCCACCGCCAGCGTTCTGCACGCTGATGATGCGTCCAGCGCGCGTGGGTTTTGCGCGCCGACGGGGCTGGGACATCAGCGTGCCGAGCGATGATTTCAATTCATTGTCGGATACGGGCAGTTCCAGCACGTCGTCCAGCCCGAGCCGGAAGAGTTGCCTGACGCTGGCCGTCGATCCGTTTCGGATGATGGCGACCAGCGAACCGGACGCTCCGACATAACGCGACAGCCTCTGCAGGGCTTCGATCGCCTGCGGGTGTGCCATGTCGGCTTCGACGATGACGACGTCCGCGCTGCCATTGACCAACCGGCCACCATTGGCCACCGGGTCGTCCGAAGTTTTGACCGTGGTGCTGACCGAGGGCATGGACGCGCCGAGACGGTCGATGGACTGCGCCAGCTGCGGATCGCGGACGATGGCGAGCATCGTCTTCCCAGCCGGCTGTGATTTGGAGAACAGCTTCATGACGTTCCGTCCCCGGTGTCTTCACCGATCACCGTGGTCTGCGCGCTGTCGATGCCGATCGATGCGGCAAATGTCGTGCCCGGTGTCAGCGCATTGAGGAGCCCACCCACGGCGACGAAGTCATAGGTGATGTTTTCGATCGACACGGTGATGGCCGGCACGGGCTTGCCCCGTCCCACGAAGCCGTAGCCGGTCCCGGAAAAGGTGATGCGCACATCCGCAGGCTCGGCGTCGGGATAGATGGCGGCGACCGATGCAAGTACGGCATTGATGCCGGTCATGTTGCAGCCGCTGCCCCCGGCGCCGGTGCAGACGACGCTCCATCCCGTGCTTCCGGGAATGTTGGCGCAGTCCGTGCCGGCTGAAGCGGAGGTGGCGACTCCGCAATCGCTCACGCCTTCGAGGATCAGACGTGTCGCGGCGATCCGCGCGGCCGCCTGGGTCGCCTTCTGGGCGCTGTTGAACTTGTTGTAGACGAGACCGAATTCGACCAGCGAGAAGGTGATCAGCAGCATCAGCGCGGCGACGAGACTGAATTCGACCAGAACGGCGCCGCCGTCGTCTTCGTGCAGCCGCTTGCTCGACAATTTGTGGGGGAGAGAGAGGGCCATTCGTCAGTCCCCCACAAATACTTCTTGGTGCGACGCCCGGATGGTCAGCCCGCCTTGGGCAGTCGAGTTCGTCAGGGCCCGCAAGGCACCCAGGAGACCGATGTCGTCATAGGGAAAGCTGGTGGATACGGTGACGATGTAGAGGTTCTCGCACTGTCCGCGCCAGGGTCGCGAGCCCGAGGCGGCGGCATTGCTCACCGTGGTCAGTCCGATCGACACGGCGCTCGGGTCCGTCCAGTTCTGCAGGGCCGCCGTGCCGCCGCTGACCTGACCGCGCTGGGCAAGATTGGCGGCTTGGGTCAACGCAGCCGCATAGCCGGCGGACGCGCCGGGGTCGCAGGGGTCGGGCGCCGGAGCCCGCGCGACATAGCGCGCGGCCGCCTTGACGCCCTTCTCGGCAACGACGTGCTGATAGGTGGCGCGGCTGAACTCGATCAGGCCGAAAACCATGGCGAACAGGATCGGCAGCAATATGCTGAACTCGACCAGGGCCGCGCCGGTTTCGTCACCTCCCAGTTGATGCCGCGGGATCATCGGAAGATCTCCACATATTCGCGTAAGGGTCCATTGTTGGCACCCGGCTCCAGCACATCGACCACTTCCAGATAGACGGCAAAGTTGTTGTTGCCGCTGGAGGTCGGCTCACCGGCCGGTTCCGTCATGAAAGCGCGCACGAAGGCTTCCGCCGGCACGCCCGTCTCATTGCCGCGCACATTATGCTCAACACAGTTCATGACGGCGAAATTGATCAGCCGGCGTTCCGGCGTGGGCGTGCCGCTGCCCGAATAGCAGACCGGCGCCCCGTTCTCTGCCGATCCGGTGGTGGAAGGACCCGGAATGTTTCCGCTGGCAGAGTTTTCCAGTTCGTAGATGGAATAGCGCGACACGGTCGCGGCGCTCGTGCATCCCGAGGGATAGGGATCAGAAGGGTGATTGACATCCCAATAGCTCTCGCAATCCCACTCGCTGTTGCCGAAGCGAACGTCGTTGTCGGGCGCGACCATGTTGGAATCGCGCGGCATGCCGAGCGCCGTCGGCGCGCCAGGCGCGCTGAAATTGCCATTGCAGAGCTGGGTGGTGGTGCTCTGGCCGCCCCCGCCATTGCCGCCCCCGCCATTGCCGGGTGGGTTCCCGATATAGCCTTTGGTCACGTTGGAAGCGGGCGGGTAGTCCGGGTCGTTGGCCGCATTCTGGAAGTGCGGCCCGCCATACATGTCGAACCGCGTGTTCAGCGCATTGCGGATGGACGCGACCTGGCCCGGACGGGTGTTCAATCGGGTCGAGAAACACTTGTCCGCGCCGTCCACGGCCGCAAGCATATGCGCCAGTGCCGGGGCGCTCTGCCCCTCGTCCGGGGTGTCGAGCAGGCCGAAATTGCCCGGTGCCCATTGCGAATTGGCGCCGGTCATCCGGACCATGATCTGCGTGCCGGTCCAGTCCTGCACGTTGAAAGGCGCGCCGGTATTGCCGTCTCGCTCCGCCGGATTGCAGATGGCCAGCGGGGTGACGCGGCAGATCTGCGCCTCCTGGCCGGCCACGGCCGTCGCCGTCATCTGCCGGGTCTTGGTGATGCCCGGCAGGGGCAGGAAGAGATTGGTGTGGGCGACCGGTGCCGTGACGACCTCGACGAACTCCGACAACCGGTCGTCGTCCGTCGTCGCGCCAAGCGGATCGTCGTCGGACGCGGGCAGTGTCGGGTAGAAATTTATGCTCTCGATGCTGACCGCCGGGTCCGAACCCGACGTACCGTGAGTGTTGCTCACCAGGGCCGTGCCGGACGCTGCGGCCGTGGCCCGCGCCTGCGCACCGGGATTGCCGTCCAGCTGAGTCGCCGCGGCGAGCGCGGCGGCATCGGCGGCGTCCTGCAATTCGGAATGCAAGGACTGGACCCGCGCGAAATCGATGGCGAAGCCCACCATTGCGATCAGCACGGTCATGCCGACAGACACATAGACCAGCACCGCGCCTTCGCGGTCCTTGCGAAAGCGTTTGACCAGGTTCGGTATGTTGCGCGCCCCCATGTGTCTCAGTCCTCGACAGAGATGCTGGTCTTGGGCGGTGTCGGGTCCTTCACCTCTCCGTCGAGATAGCGCTGGATCGCGGCCGCCGCGACCTCGGGCGTCACGCTGGGCGCGCCGACCGCCGGGTTCGGATCGACGATCTGCTTGGCATAGGCCTCCTGCAGGGCGCGGCCGGTATTGGGCGACAGATAGCCCTCATTGGTGGCGCAGGCGCCGAGCAAAAGCCCAGCGGCAGCGGTCAAGGCAACCCAAGCGGTGCGTGTGTTCGACTGTCTCATGGCGTGCGCCCCCGCTCTACAATGCCGCCCAGGAACAAGTCGGCGTCGGATGGCCGGTTGGCGAAGTCGTTGGGCAGGACGTAATCGGACCCTTCATAGGGCTCGACGAAAAATGGTGTGATGATGATCATGAGCTCGGTCTCGCGCCGGGCGTAGCCGGGAGAGCGAGCGAGCGCGCCGAGGATCGGGATGCTGCTGATGCCGGGAATACCCTGCAGCTCGGATTCGAACCGGTCCTGCAACAGGCCGGCGATAACGAAGCTCTGGCCGTTCTTCAGTTCCACCGTGGTGGAGGCCCGGCGCGTGATCAGTGCGGGCACGGTGATGAAGTTCAGCACGATGCCGTTGTTGGGGTCGAGCGAGCTGACCTCCGGCTCCACCTTCATGCTGATCTTGTCGCCGATGATAGTCGGCGTGTAGGCCAGCTTGACGCCGAATTCCTTGAATTCGATGCGGATGCGGCTGCCCCCGTTCTGCGTGTCCTCGCCGACCGGGATCGGAAACTCCCCGCCCGCCAGGAAGTAGGCCGTTTCGCCGTTCATGGCGACGAGATTGGGTTCGGCGAGCGTGGTGATCAGCCCCTGTTCCTCGAGAGCGTCGTAAAAGACGTCGATATTGAAGTCGCCCAGTTCAAAGGTCGCGAGGCCGTTGACGAAGGACTCGATGTCGAGGACTCCGGATTGAAGGCTCAGCAGGTGGTCGCCATCCGGGACGGCGCCGGAGTTGGGATAGCGCGCGCCGCTCGACAGGTTCATCCGCTTGGACACGCTGCGTTCGACTTCCGCGATCCTGACCTGCAGCATGACCTGGCGGCTGGCGCCCGTGTCCACGGCGTTCATCACGGATTGGACGCCGTGCTGTTCGGCCAGTTGGCGCGCCATGTTGGCGATGGCCGGAGAGCTCGCCGAGCCGGACAGCACGACCGAGTCGCCATTGCTGCGAACCTCGATGTTCTCATTGGGGGCGAGATCGTACAGGCTCTTCTTCAGGGCCGCGAGATCGTGATCGACATTGACCTTGAAGACGCCGCGCAACCGCTTTCCCGCATCGAACAGTGTCAGCGTGGTCATGCCGGTCTTCTTGCCGAGCACATAAAGGCTCTGGTCGCTCATCGGCACGAGGTCGGCCACGTCGGGGTCGGCGATCAGCGAATGCGCGATCGGCGCGTCGAAATGCAGAACCTGCGACTGGCCGGCGGCGATGGAGACATTCCCCGATACCGGCTGGCCGGTGGGAGAGAGCCGTATGCGCTCGCTGAGCGACGGGTCGTCCATCGTCGTCACCTGCGCCTGGACCGGCAGAACGGCCGTGCCCAGCAGCGCTGCGGTCGCGATCGCCAGGTTTCGAAATCTTCGCCTGTCATGAACCTTGAACATAATGCCCCCTGTGGTGTTGCCGCATCTGGCCGCCATTTGCCCGGGCGGCTGATGCCAGATGATGTGGTGTTACGGATTCGGCGCAGGCCCGCTGAGCAGCACCGCCGTCGTTCCGACGGAGCTGCGTACGCCGCCCGCCAGTCTCTCCGTCCCATCGGCTGCGATGGTGGCTTCGCGCACGACTTCGCTTTCGGATGTCTCCACCCCGCGTGTGATGCGCATGGTCGCATTCGGGTCGGGCTTCGGCGCAGCCGCGACACGGGTGCGTCGGCTCACCGGACGGTAGCGGCGCGGCGAGATCTGCGGCGTTTCCTCCAGCTTTTCGCCAAGGCGGTTGTCGTTCACCAGATCGGCGATCTCGATGGTGTCGCTATTGGCGTCGATGACGCTGCCGCGCGCCACCATGGGACGCAGCAACAGGTCGAGCTCGCCCACACGCGACGCCAGGGAAATCTTCTGGGCCTGCTCGGTGGAGACTTCCAGCGTGGCCGCCTTGGCCACCACGGCGCCTTCCGTGCTCTCGTCCGCGATCTGGTCCACGGCCAGCACTCTCACATCCCGCACGAGCAGTTTGGATTCGGCGATGCGCGCTTCGTTTGCGCGGTTGCGCTCGTCGCGGGTGTAGACGACGTCCACGCGGTCGCCCGGCAGGACGAAGCCCGCCACACCGGTAACGTCCGTCACGCTCACGGCAACGGCGCGCATGTCGGGGTCCACCACTTGCGACAGGGTCGCGCGGTAGCCGAATCCGGAGATCTTGTTCTGGACGACGGGTTCGTTCTTGGCGATGGACCGGATCGCGACCCGGCGGGTGCCCAACATGACTTCGGAGATTTCCGAAAAGGAATTCTCGGGACGGACGTCCTCGCCTTCCGGCCAGGGGACTTCGCGTAGCATTTCCGCCGTGATCTCATCCCCGAAGTTGAGCGGTCCGGCCGCCACAACGAGCGTGCCGACCTCCTGCTCTGGCGCTTCCAGCGCTGCGACCGCAGGCTTCACTCGCTGGGAGTTGATGTAGGAGCGGGTCATCAGAACGCTGATCGCGCCCAGGATGATGGCACCCACAAAGATCAGGATGGAAATATTACGCATGACGACGCCCCGCTGTCATTGCTGAATATGAATTGGGATGGGAGCCGGGACGATCCCGGCTCCCGTAGTGAGGACTAGGTCCAGTTGGTGTTGAGGTCGCCCCAAGCGCCGGTGACCTTGCCGCCGACCAGAACGATCGTGGCGATCACGGCCGCCGTGATGAGGCCGATCAGGATCGAATACTCGATCAGCGATGCGCCTTCGACGTTCTTGCGGATGTCGTTGGCCAGGATCTGGCCCTTGGTGATAAGTTTCAGCATGTCTAACTCCTTCAGTTTTTAAGCTGCGGGAATCAGGGAAAGTCCTCGGTGATGGAGAATGCACCCCCCTGCGCCCATGAACCGTTTGGTTCGGGAGTTAACCTGCTCTTAACGATTTGCGTGATGCAAGGCCGATTTTGGCGACGGAGCCCGAACTACATATGGCTGTATGGGCGCAGCCGAATCTTTCGCGTTTTGTTAACCATGACCCCGATGGAGCCGGCCGAATCTGGAACGTTCGAGATGTGCCGAAAGGACGGTTTCGTGACGACGAAACGGCTGAAGCACCCGGGGCCAGACCCTTTAGATCAGCCGCGCACGGGTCTGAATCACGATCACTCCGATGACCACGGACAGCGTCATCGGCGCGGCGATGATGTTGGCCAGCGGCGTCATCGCGTCCTCTTGCAGCCACCCGATATTGGTCGCAACACCCAGGCCGACGCCGAGACCCACGGCCATCAAAATCGCAAGGGCCACGCTGCGCCATGACACCGCCCAGAAGAAAGACACATAGGCCACTACGCCGCGGACGATCCTGCCCGCCGTCATGACGGACAGATCGTGCAAGGAAGAAGTGTCGTGACGTGTCGTGGCATTGAGGGTCATGGATGAGAGGATAGCGCTTTGTCATTAATATAGACCTAAAGGAACGATAGGTTCCATCAGTGTGACATCTCTTCCGCGTCACCTTCCCGTTTTCCATTTGTTAAAGACATGAGCCCGTCGAACTACATACAGTTGTGTGCCGGTCAGTCAGGACAGGACCGGTCGGAGCGTTAAATTAAAATAACTCTGATTCTTTAACATACTGTTTTATAGAGTTTATTTATATAAACCGATTCACTTTCGACTCAATTTTATTGTGTAGCCCGTCTGGATTTGCTATTCAGAAAGCATCAACGGGGGCGCTTTCCCGTTAAGTTGGCTCAGCACGTCCTCGGCGCGAGGTCGCTCTGCAGACCTGGCTTGACGGTAAGGTCCCGAAGCAGGGGCTGGGCGATGTCGAATTTCATCCACACAACGTCCGCAGGGAAACCTGCGCTCGACTTGTCTTTGCATGTCGTTCGGATTGGCGGACGAACCGCATTCGGTTTGCGCGCCAGTCTGGTGACGTCGGCCATGTGTCTGGTCGCGCTGCCATGTGCAGCCATGGACATGCAAACGGCGCTGGAAACGGCGATGGCAACCAATCCCGAGATCGCGGAAGCGGCCGCCAATCGCCGCGCCATAGACTTCGAATACGAGCAGGCCCGCTATCTCAACCGGCCCAGCCTGCTACTCGACGCGCGGATCGGGCCGGAGCTTGTCGACAGCCGAACCACGCGCGTGCTTGGAACGGACGACCGCGCGTTGTTCGGTCGCCAGGCGTCTGCCACCTTGCAGCAGAACCTGTTTTCCTTCGGCCGCCACGATGCCGAGCAGGATCGGCAGGCAGCCCGCGTCGATGCGGCGGCCATGCGCGTCGAGGAGCGCTCAGAATTCGTCGCACTGGACGTCATCCAGGCCTATCTCGACATCTCCCGCATTCGGGACGTTCTCGCCGTGTCGGACGAGAACGTCGCGTTCAACCAGGCCAAGGTGGACCAGCTCGGCCGCGGCGTCAGCGCCGGCGTGACCGGCTCCGCCGACGCCCGGCAGGCCGAGGAGCGCCTCAGCGCCGCGCTGGTCGTGCGGTCCGAGACCGAGGAGGCGCTGGATTTCGCCGAAGCCAGTTTCATGCGACTGGTCGGCCAGCCAATAGGGCAGACGCAAATGCCCCGCTCCATAGCCGGGCAGGTTCCCCAGTCCTTGCAGGACGCCCTCGCGCAGGCGCGCCGCAACAACCCCACGCTTCGCATCGCCCACAGTGACCTGGACACGTCGCGGGCCAACTACCGCAAGGCCAAGGCCGAGTTGAAACCGGAGATCCTGTTTGAGCTGGTCGGTCGCGCCGGTGAGGATATCGGCGGGTTCGAGGACAACAACAACGACGTGCGGGCCCAGCTCAGATTCCGCCATGAATTCCGTGGGGGCATCAAGTCCGCGGCCGTGCAGGAGCAGCTCAACCGCGTCGACGAGGCACGCGCGAGGATCATGAGCCTGGAGCGCAATGTGGACCAGGTGGTTCGCGAAGCGTGGTCCACCCGCACCCGAACCCGCGCGCGCGTCGCCAATCTGGAGCGCCAAGTCGCGCAAGGAACGGAACTGCTCGACAGCTATCAACGCGAGTTCGCCGTCAACCGCCGGACATTGCTCGATATCCTCGATGCCGAGAACTCGCTGTTCCAGGCGAAGTCGGCCCTCGCCACGGCGCGCTATTCGGACATTTTCGCACAGTATAGGTTGCTGGCCGCAACGGGCTCGCTTCTCGACACATTGGGACTGCAGCCTCTGCGCGAAGCCTCCACCGGTCTCCGAGAGTTGGAGAAGGTCCCGCCGACGCCACCGGCCGATACAGAACCGCGCCGCTATCCCGATCACATGGACGATGTCGATGGAGCCGCCGCGGCCAGCCTCGCTGCCGCGCCCGCGCCGATGTCGGAGTCCGATTTCGCGGCAGTGGACGTCGTTCCCGTCATCCGGCAGTCGCCGAGCCCTGCGCAAGCTCTCTCGGCCATGGCCGCCATCGACGCCTATGTCGATGATGCCGTCGGCATCCAGCCTCTTCCGGCCGCGCCCGTTCGGATCGCGTCGGTGGACGGCGCCCTGCCTGTCGACAGCGCTGCCGTGGAGAGTATCGCCGCAGTCACGCACACCGAAACGCCCGCGCCAGTGCGGGTCAAATCGACCGTTGCCGAGCCTGTTGCGGAACTGGCACCAGCTCCCAACGTGCCGATGACGCGCGCTCCCGAAGGTGGAATGCTGGTCCAGAGCATTTCGGCTGCGGATTTCGCCCTGATAAAGGAAAATCCGAAGGCAACCCTCCTGCCGGACGGCAACAGCCTCGTCCTCGACCACACGATCTATCTGAAGCGCTGACCGGGTGACGGGCGTGCAGACATTGGACGAGGACATCCGCATCCCCGAAAGCACTTCGGAGGCTTCCAAGGGGGCTGCGGACCGTCTCCTTCTGGCCTTCATGCACCGCATCGACGAGATGGGATACCGCGTACAGGGTCGCGCCTTGCTCAGCGGGCTCGGGCTGGACGGCGATCCAGTCGACCTGTCCGTGCTGGCGGAAATGGGCGGTCGGCTTGGCCTGTCGGTCAGGACATCCGCGTTCAAGCCGAGGCGGGGCGTTCCGGACCTCCCGGCGATCCTGCAACTCGGCGAAGAGCGTGCCCTGATCGTTTACGGGCTGGACTCGGGCGGAATGGACGTCTTCGACCCCGTCACCATGGAACGCCGCATCGCCGACCCGGGCGAACTCATCGGCGGCACGCCCGCCACATGGGTCGAGGTCCGCGTCGATGACGATGTGCAAAGCACCGAACGAACCGATGTCGCGCGCCGCCGTGGCGCCTGGTTCTGGTCCACGCTGAAAGCGGCGCGCGGTCCCTACCTCAAGGTCGTCATCGCCTCGTTCATCGTGAACACGCTGGCCGTCGCGGCCCCGCTGTTCTCGCTCAACGTCTATGACCGGGTCCTGCCGAATTCGTCCTTCTCCACGCTCTGGGTGCTGGCGATCGGCATGGCACTTGTTCTCGTGTTCGATCTGACCTTCCGGGCCTTGCGAGGCGTGGTCGTGGATGCAGCTGGGCGCTGGGCAGATGTGCGCCTGGCATCCGTCATCTACGACCATGTCCTGAGGATGGACCTCGCGGACAGTCCCGCGCGATCCGGGGAGTTTGCCAATCGTTTGCGGGAGTTTGAGACCGTGCGCGAGTTCTTCTCTTCCGCGACGGTCATTTCCCTGTTGGACCTGATTTTCGTGTCGCTCTTTCTCTACGTCATCTACCTCGTTGGTGGGCCGATGGTGTTCATCCCGATGGCAGCCGTTGTCGTGGTCCTGCTGCTGGGCATCATCGTCCAACCCATCATGCTCAAGAGTGTCCGGGACGTGCAGGAAGAAGCCGCGCTGAAGCACGGGCTGCTGATCGAGACCATCAACAGCCTGCCCACGATCAAGAGCCTCAACGCCGAAGACCATTTCCTGCGCCGCTGGCAGACCTATGTCGCCCGGACCGCCCGTTCTACGGAAAAGGTCCGCTTTGTGTCGCAAAACCTCATGAATGCGACGCTGTCCGTCCAGTTGGCAGTGACGGTCGGCTTGATCGTTTACGGCGCCTATCTGTTCGATGCGGGCCTGCTGTCCATGGGCGGCATCATCGCCACGGTGATGCTGGCATCGCGCGCCATCGCTCCGCTGGCATCGATCGCCGGAACGCTCTCACGCCTGCAGCAATCGTTGGTCAGCCTCGGCAACCTCAACGACATCATGGTCGGACGAATGGAAAACGAGACGGCGGATCTGGGCGTGTCCCGCTCGATCGGCACGGGCGACATCCTGCTCGACAATGTGGGCTACACCTATCCGGAATCCGAGGTGGCGGCGCTTGAGGACATCAGCCTGCGCATACCTGCGGGCATGCGCCTGGGCATCATCGGCAAGGTCGGCGCGGGCAAATCGACGCTGGTCGGCCTGCTCGCCGGTCTCCACCGTCCCGGCGCGGGCACGGTGCGCATCGACGGGATCAATATAGAACAGATCCACACGCGCGACCTGCGCGACGGCTTGGGCCATGTCGGCCAGGATGTGTCGCTGTTCGCCGGAACGCTGCGCGACAATCTCGTCATGGGCATGCCGCATGTGTCCGACGCCGCCATTGTCGAGGCCGCAAAGATCACCGGCGCGGCCGAGTTCATCGACGCCCATCCAAAGGGATACGGCATGGAGATCGGGGAGCGTGGGCGCCGGCTTTCCGGAGGCCAGCGGCAGCTGGTCGCGCTGACGCGCACGCTGCTGCGCGAACCCGCGATCATCGTTCTGGACGAGCCGACCTCTGCCATGGACGTCGGCAGCGAAACCGTGTTTCTCGACAGGCTGGAAAAGGCAGTGGGCGCGCGCACGCTGATCGTGTCCACCCATCGTCACTCCGTCTTGCGGATTGTCGACCATCTCCTGGTTCTCGACAGGGGCAAACTCGCCGCCTTCGGTCCCAAGGACGATGTCCTCCATTTGCTCTCACGCCGCTCGCAGCAGAAAAACGGGTCTGAAGACGGCAAAGTCGTGCCACTGGCCACGGCCACGGCCAAGGCGGGACCGGTCTGATGCGCGACGCCAGACACGCATCAAGCCGTCCCGACATCGGGCGTGCGGGCTGGGTTTTCACCCTCGCCACGCTGACCCTGCTGGGCGCGGGCGTGGCCTGGGCCTCCGTCGCGGAAGTCGAGGAGGTCACACGCGGAGATGGCCGCATCGTCCCAAGCTCCCGCATCCAAGTGGTTCAGAGCCTGGAGGGCGGTTTGCTGTCGCAGCTCCATGTCGAGGAGGGAATGCGGGTCCGCACCGGTGATCTCCTGCTGCAGATCGACGACACCCAATTTGCCGCCAGCGCGGAAGAGGTCGATGCCAAGCGCATGGCGCTGATCGGCAAGGTGGCGCGTCTGAACTCGGAAATCAGTGGTGCCGCACGCCTGCGCTTTCCCGATGGCTTTGCCGACGACAACCCCGAAATCGCCCAATCGGAGACCCGGCTTTTCCAGGCACGCCGCACGGCCCTGTCCGGAGAGATCCAGACCTTGCGCGCGCGCGCGGAGCAACGCCGCCAGGAGGGCGCGGAATTGCGCGCAACGGAGCGGCAGCTTCGCAACGAGATCGACCTGCTCGACAACGAGATCGCGCTCAATGCGACTGTCGCCGACATCGTTCCCGAGGCCGAGCGCCTGCGCCTTCGCAAGGAGCGCGAAACCCTGCTCGGCGAATTGGATGTCAGCCGGTCCGGACAGTCGCGCATCGATGCCGCCCTGACCGAGATAGACAGCCAGATCGGCCAGGCGCGGTCGCAATTCAGATCCGAGGCCCAGGGCCTTCTGACCGAGGCCGAGGCCGAACTGTCCGTCGTCATGGCGAGTTCGAAATCCACCGATGACCGGCTGGAGCGCTCGGGTCTGCGCTCGCCCGTGGACGGCATCGTCAATGCGATCCACGTCACAACGACAGGCGGGGTGATCGCTCCGGGCGAAGCCTTGGTCGAGATCGTGCCGGAAGGCGATACGCTGCAGATCGAAGCACGCATCCGGCCGCAGGACATTGCGTTCCTCGTTCCGAACCAGCCCGCGCGCGTGACGATCACGGCCTATGACTATTCGATCTATGGCGGCCTGTCGGGCCGGGTCGAACGCATCGGTGCCGACAGCCTGACGGACGAGGTGACGGGGGAGACCTATTTCCCGATCGACATCGTTGCCGATGCGGCCGGCATAAAGTCGGGCGGGGAGACCCTGCCCATCTCGCCGGGCATGGTCGCCAGCGTCGACATCATCACAGGCGAAAAGACGATTCTGCAATATCTGCTGAAGCCGGTGCGCAAGGCGCGTTTCGAAGCGCTGCGTGAACGCTGAACGAAGTGACCAGGGGTAATCACTATGGATCTGAGCATAATGACTGATGGTCGTGGCGATCACAGCGGACTGCCGCCGGACGGACGTCCGGACCCGGACGTGTCCGCCAGGAACGAGATCTCGCACGAGCCCGTCCGCCCGCGCGTCATACAATATCAAGGCAAGCGCTACGGCATCCGCATGGAGGAATGTTTCTGGGACGTGCTGGAAAACGAAGCCCGCGCGCGCGGCTGCCGCCTCAACGAGCTCGTCCACGATACCTATAATGCGGAGGAGGCGCAGCGCAACAAGACGGCTTACCTGCGAGAGCATGCAACGCGATGGCTGTCCGAGCAGCTCGAAGATGCGCGTCGGCAACTCGAGATGGATCGCAGCCAGATCATCAACATACTGAGAATGACGCGGCGACCCGCCCTGCTGATCGAGAACAACCTGTGCGCCGCGCGTTTCAACAGCCCGTTTCGCGATTGGATCGGTGCCCGGACCCGGCTGGATCTTGACAAGGACCTCAGCCGCCTGCGCGTCAGTTTCCAGGCATCGCGCCGAGTCCTCGAAGAGAGGCTCCGCGACTCCGGTGGACTGAGCCGCGCCGAACCGGCTGCGATCCTCGTACCGGGCTTGGCCATTCCGTTGAAACTCGACATCACATTCCTGTCGGACAAGCCGTCCATGCCCCACATGCTGGCAGTCTTCCACAACGCCGACGACTGACGACCTCTCTGTCGGGGTGTGAGAGCGGAAGGCACCCAACAGAAGAAAGGGGTATCGAGACATGTCCCCGGATGCAGCCAGGCGGTCAGCGCTTGAGCTCGTCGAAAAGGTTGACCCGTTCGCCGACCTTGGCCCCGATGCCGCGTGCATCATCTCGCTCGGTGTATCGAAGACACTCTCAGCCCCGGATCCTTGTATGCGAGCGTGTGTTTTTTCCACTTGCAATGCGAATCGCACTCAAAGCGGAGCGCTTGATGGGATGCTGGTGCCAGGACAGTATTGGGTGCGCGCCGAGCGCATGGGCTCTCGTGCGAAAGGCGGTGGGATGCGCACCGAGTCTGACAAGTCAGAGATGTGGGTCGAGTGGGCCGCTGCCGGCGTGTCGGGGCGCGGGGCTTTGACGGACGCAACGACCCCTCTATCGCGCTGGCATGGAACGTTGACGAACCGTCAGAGGTGATGCGTCGAAACCGGACGTCCGCCTTTTCCCGCCGCAGCGCAGGGGGCAGGCGCCTTGCAGTGTTTGCATCCGGTTGCAGTCCCTGCTGCTGGCCCGGTTGCCTGCCTCAGTCCTCGCCTATGTGCCCTTGAGCAGGACGGTGATGGAGCTCTCGATACCGTCGCGCGTGTTGTCGCGGCCCAAGGTCACGGCCTCGGGCGCCAGGCCGAAGCTGTTCAGCAGCTTGGTGAACTCGGCAGACGTCCATTCGCGAACATGGGCGGGATTGGCGGGCGGGCCGAGCGAGCCCGGCTCGCGCACCAGGGCGCGGTCGGGAGTGGACATGAACGCGTAGCGCCATTCGTGGCGCGTCAACCGGAGCAGGCTGAGCAGGCGCTCCGGCCGGATCATATGCTCAATCACGTCCGAGCACACGACGATGCTGCCCCGCACGGTGGCGAGAAAGTTGGGCGCGGGCCGCTTGGCTTCCAGGTCGATCTCCCGCCACTCGCGGTCCGGCAGCCTTTCCCGGTTGGACTGTATGGTTTCGGGCACGTCGAAGCCGATCGTCCTCAGCGCTCCCATGTTGGCCAATTTGCGACCGGTTCCGCAGCCGAGATCGACGACATGCCCGCCGGTCCGGGCCGCAGTCCAAGCCGCCTGGATATAGATATCGGGCTGCCAGGTCAGGCCATCCTGCACTTCCCAGTCCATGTGCGGATCAGGCGAGGTATTGGAGACATACCCGTCTGGAAGAAAGTAGTCCTGCACGTCCGTTGGCTCCGCTTTGCCAGTCCAGGCCAAGGCATCAATCGGAAACTCGCGCTCCACGCTGCCTTGGCTGTGACAGTCCACCGGAAACCGGCATTCCATCTAGACATAAAAACTGCGCCTGACTATAGGCTATGCCACGCCGGGTGGGACGGCAAATGTATTTATAGTTATCTACAATTGGGGTGCAAAATGACCGACAAGGACATCAAAGTGCTGGACGCTGCCGTGAAACTGGCATGCGCCGTGGTCGACAATCCGAGCTTCAACGCGCAGTTCGCGGAAACGCTGTCGCGCCGGACCGGAGAAGAAGATCCCGTGCTGATGTTCACGCGGTACTACTACAACCACCTGTCTGAGCTCTAATCGCCCAGGCGACGAGGATCCCATCCTCCCCCGGGCGCGTCATTCGCACCAGAAAGTCGAATACGCATGTCACGGTGCAAATCAGCTTCCGTCATCGTCAACGGACACCGCGAGGGCGAGCTGCTGGCTCGCACGCTGCGTTCCGCCGTGGCCGCCAAACATGTGGCGGCGCGCGACAAGATCCGCATCAACATCCTGCTCGTGCTCGACAATGCGGACAGTGCGACGCGGGCTGTTGCCAAGCGCTTCGGCGACGAGTTGGCGGCGGTGCACGAAGTCTCCTACCGCAATCTGGGCGACAGCCGGCAGCACGGCGTGCGCGAGGCAAAGGATGACTGGCTGTTCTTTCTGGACGGCGACGACCTGATTTCCGACAATTGGTTCGCGGCCGCCGCCGCACATGCCAATGCCGACCGCCAGCGCAAGGCCACGGTCTATCACACAGAGCTGTTCGTGGGCTTCGATGCACAGGTCTTCTACCGGCGCGCCATGTCCACGGACGATCCGGAGTTCGACCCCTACGGGCTGATCTGCGACTGGTTCTTCTGCAACAACCTGTTCGTCCATCGCTCGATCCTGACCGACTGCCCGATCCAGCCCTACGACCACGATGCGGGCTATGGTGCGGAGGACTGGCATTGGAGCTGCGAAACGACGGCGCGCGGCATCCGCCGAGATTTCGTTCCGGGCACGGCCTATTTCTACCGCATCAAACCGGCCGAGTTGAGCCTGGGCATGACCAGCGGCCTGATCCACAAGACGACCGAGCTCTTCTCCACGGACTATCTGGACCGCTACCGCTCGACGTTTTCCAAGAGCGCGACCAGCCGCGCCGAAGTGGCGGCGGAGCCCAAACTCGCGCGTTTCCGCCAATCGGTCCCGGCATGGTATTTCGAGCTGGCGGAGCGCGGCGCCATGATCGACGCGAAGATCACCGAAACCATCCGCTTCGCCCTGTCCAATCCGGCGGCCGCGAAGACGTTCCCGCCGCGCCTGCACTATGGCGCGGGGCTGTTCTACCGTTCCGTGATCGGCGGCTTCACCCGCGGCGAGAAGATCGGCATCTGGTGGGGCGCCAACCCGGCATCGGGCGGGGGCGCCCTGTTGCCCGACATCGTTGCCATGACCCGCAAACATTTCGGCAAGTCACAGCAGATCGTCGTCATGAGCGAGCTGGACAGCTTCGAGAACCGCCGGCTGCAGGCTCTCTACACCTCGGACGACGTGCTGATCGTCGATGCCAAGGACACGCTCGACCATATGAACATGCCAGACCACTATCTGGCAGCCGTGCTGATCCGGCTGTTCATCCAGTTCCGGTTCAAGGCAACGATCAACGTGGCCTCGACACTGTTGCCCGTGGCCGCGCAGACATACCCCAAGGCCTTGCGCACCGAAGCGCCGTCGACGCTGCACATCTTCCTGCAACGCGGGCTCGACCATTCCGACATGGAGCTGTCCCACATGCTGGGTTCGCTGCGCGCTTTCCGCATGCAGTCCAATTCGGGACTGGTTGCAACGGACCGGCTGGCGCGGCACGTTTCCGCACAGGCGGGCGTGCCGATCCGGGTACAGGCCGATCCACTTTTTGCGCAGATGGTGGAAGAGCGCCTGACGCCGGGCGGAACGCCGGGCAAGGCCGCATATCTGCCAGGGCCGGACACGCTCGCAGCGCTGCTGGATGTTCGCGCGCCCGCGTCGCGCGCGACGACGTCCCAGCAACGCTACAAGCATACCGCGTTCGTTCTGCACGACGGCGGTGAGACGCAGCTCGCCGGACTGGAGCGGGCCATGGGCAGCGCCCTGGGCCAGGGCAAGCGGCCGACCCACCGCAACATCGTGATCACGGCCCAGCGCCATCTCGGCTCACTGCCTTTCGCGACCGAACCCTCGACGCGTTTCAAGGGCGGGCAGCGTTTCCGCGTTGCCGAGCACCCCAATATCGAAGTCCACGCGTTCGCATCGCTTTCGATCGGCGACGCACTGAAACTGATTGAGAAACGGACCGCTTCCAAGGATGTCCTGATTGCAAGCGCAAAAGCCGTGCCCAGTGCCGGTTTCCTCCAAAAGGCCTTCGGCATGGGCGCAAAGCCGAACAAGTCAGCGTCCGCCAGGACCAAGAAAGCATCCCGCGGCGGGGTCGGCATGCCGGCCTTCGTCCACTCCGTTCGCGGCCCGGTCTTCGACATATGCGACAGGCAGTCCATGCTGCACGGGGGCGATGCGACATCCATCCTGCTGGACACCACCTTGTCCATGGGCGCGTTGACGGCCTCGCCGGAATTCATCGCACGACTGGCGGAAAGGCAGGCGCTGTCATCGCTGCCTTTCACGTCCGACCTCTGCCTGCTCGTTCTCGCGGCCATGGCGGTGCATGACGAGGCGCTGAGCGTGTTGCCGGAGACGGTTGTGGGCACGCTGTCCCCGGCCGTTCTCACCATGGACCAGAGATTGCATGCGCTCGAAGCCTTGGCGTTGGACGAGCCGATGCTATCGGTTGCGGAATAGCGGGCACGAGAAAGCAGGCGAGGCAGGCCGGGTTTCGGCTGCCGGAAAGATACGATCCATGCAGGACACGATTTCAGACCTGAAGTTTTTCGTTCGCTTCATCCACGACGGAACCCGCCTCGGCGCGCCGGACGTGGACGGTGCAACCGAAGGCGACAGGCTCCGGGCAATCACCCGAGGCGCCAAGAGCAAGCGATCGAAATCCCGCCGGGGCACGCTGCCCCTGCCAGCGGACGAGAGCAAACCGGGAAAGGCGAACGCCAAAGCGAAGGCTGGTTCGCAGCCATCTGCAAAGGCGCGTGCCAAGACCGCCGGCAAGGCCCCCGCACGGAAGTTCGGGGCAGATGTCGAGGACATCGCAGCGGAGGCGCGCACGGTGCTCCGGCGCGCGGACGCCATGCGTTTTACGTCTTCGCACAACCTCCGCCGCGCGCAGGCGCTGGGCGAAACGCGCGCAGCGAACACATCCAAGGCACGCGCTGCGGACGATCCGGTTCTGCAATACCGCTTCGGCCCAGACTTCAGCACGCAGGAACGCCAGTATTTGCTCAACAAATATCCCGTCGCGGCCCTGTTGCTGCAGCAAGGATATCCTGTGTTTGGCGAGGAAACCCAGATCAGCCCGTCGCGCCGGCGCGAACTCCTGTCCGGCATGAGCGCGAAAGCGCCTGCGGGCTGGGCCAGCCTCGACTACGCCTTGATCTCGGACGACCATGCCGCCCTGTTCGATGCCGGGCTGATCACATCCACCCTGCCATTCATCCGGCTGAAGGCCGGCAAGGCCATCAGGGGCGGCACGGATGCGAGCCTGGATCAGGACATGGTTGAGGGGTTCAAAGCCCGCGACCTGCCGGAATGGTTCGCCAGCGAACTGGCCAGCGTGGCGGCCTTTTCGCAGAACCTGGATGCGACGGGCGAGCTTGCCGGCAATTCGTACTGGTTCAATGACAGCGCCAGCTCGATCCGCGCCATTTCCGAAGCCCTGGATGGCGCCATTCCGCAAAACACCACCCACGCGCTGCTCGTGCCCTGGATCGGCAAGGGCGGCGGCGAACTGGTTTCCATCTGGCACGCCCTGGCGATCGACAGGGCGGGCGGTCATGCCGTCATGCTCGGCACGGATGGCGGCAAGCGTGAATGGCAGAACCGCCTTCCCGCCAGCACCACCTATGTGGAGTTGCCGGACGTGCTGGAGGCTGCGAGCCTGCCCGGACAGGGGCTGGATCCCGAGGACATCAAACACGCCCTGTCCGCCGTCCTGCGGGCGCGCGGCCTGCAGGCCGTCCATGTCATCAATTCCTATCTCGGTTTTCAAACGCTCAAGACCCGGGCGGATTGGGGCAGCACCAAGGTGTTCGTGTCCCTGTTTGGCGTCGGCAAGGACAGCCACGGCCTGGATGCGGGCTATTGGCTCGAGGCGAGCGACCTGAAGGGCGTGGACCGTTTCCTGACGGACAACAGCGTCGTCCCCGACCAGCGGGCGGAGAGCTTCGGGCTCGCCCCCAGACAGGTGGCCGCGGTCGCCTATCCCGCGACGGCAACGCGCGCCTATCTGGATGTGGAGCGCCCGGACGGCGCGCGTCCGCAGATTCTCTGGGCATCGCGTCTGGACAACGAGAAACTTCCCACGCTGGTTTTCGAGATCGCCGCGCGCATGCCCGACGTGGACTTCAACATGTTCGGCTCGGCCGTGCTGGACAGCCTCACTCTCGACTCCGCTCCGGACAATGTGCGTATCCGCGGCGCCTTTGACGGATGGACGTCCCTGCCGGACGAGCCGTTCGAGTGTCTGCTCTTCACGTCCATGTGGGAAGGCCTGCCCAATGTGACCATCGAGGCCTTGGGGTCCGGTCTGCCAATCGTCGCGTCGAATGTGGGCGCCATCCGGGAAGTTGTCCGCGAGGATTGCGGTGTGCTGATCGACGATGTGTTCGAGCCAGACGGCTATGTGAAGGCCCTGCGCCAACTGCTGGACGATCCGGAACTGCGCCGCGAGATGGCCGCCAACGCCGTCGCGCAAATAGAGACGGAACGCAGCGTGGACAGTTTCATGAAGCGGCTGCACCAACTGGGCTACCTCACCCGGACCGAGTAGGGAAAAAACCATCCCCGCTCTCCGGCCCGCCAAACAGCTCCCAAAGCCCGGCGGGGCCTGCGGTCAGGCGCCGCCTTCACCGATCCCATCCCCGCCCCGGCGCGGCCTTCCTACTGTGTGAGCGTTGAACCTCACACAAGGACCCACGCCCATGCCCATCAATGCCGGCAACCCGCAATCGCCACGCCTCGCCCTTCCGCTGCTTGTCCCCGGACAGGCAGCCAAACACATCACCGTCAACGAGGCGCTGCTCCGGCTCGACAGCCTGGTGAATGTGGAGATCGAGGAGGCCGGACGCACGTCGCCCCCGGACGCGCCCGAAGAGGGCGAGGTCGTGCGGGTCCTGCCTTCGGCGACAGGGCCGTTCGCAGAACGGGACGGCGAATTGGCCGTGTACGTCAACGGCCATTGGGACTTTGCCACGCCTGTTGCCGGGCAAACGGCGTGGGTGCGCAGCACGGGCGAGACACTCGTTTTCGATGGGACCCAATGGTCTGCCCCGACCCTGCCCGACCGAGCCGATCGTTTGGGCATCAATGCCAGCGCGTCGGACGGCCAACGCCTCGCCTTGGCGTCTGACACATCGCTGTTCAATCACGGCGATAGCGGCAGCCACCGTCTGACGCTGAACCGCGAGGGCGAGAACGACACCGCCACGCTGGTCTTCCAGACCGCATTCTCCGGGCGATCGGAAATCGGGCTGAGCGGCGCGGACGGCCTATCGGTCAAGGCCAGTGCGGACGGCGCGGAGTTCGTGTCCGTCCTGCGTGTGCCGCCGGCCGGCGAGCACCTGGCGATCGACCGGCCCATCCTGTCGGACGCGCAGCTCGGCGACCCGTCCAACAGCCGCTTCGGCATCGGCGCGCTCGATGGCGGCCAGCTGACGCGGGGCGGCGGCACGCAGGGCCTGCGCAACACGGCTATCGGGCACAACGCCCTTCACGCGGCCGGAACCGCCAGCAACAATGTCGGTGTGGGCTACGGCGCAATGAGCGCGGTGACGACCGGTGGCAGCAATGTGGCCATCGGCGCGCGCGCCCTCGAAGACAACACCACTGGCGGGGCCAACACGGCAATCGGCTATTTCGCGCTGGGCGCATCGGTGAGCGGCAGCTTCAACACGGCCGTCGGCTATGCCAGCAGCCTGCAATCGCAGAGCGGCGTGGACAATACAGGGCTCGGCGCGTTCACTCTCTACCAATCCCAGACCGGTTCCCAGAACACGGCGGTGGGCAGCAACACCTTGCGCAACAACGTGGCGGGCAGTTCCAACACCGCGATCGGTTCCGGTGCGCTCTACAGCACGGATGCGAGCTACAACACGGCCATCGGCGGCAACAATCTGCGGCGCCATCTCACCGGCAACGGCAACAGCGCCCTGGGTCACGGCGCGGCGTTCGCTTTGGAAGACGGGGCCAGCAACACCGCGGTCGGGCGCAGCGCGCTGGGCAAGGCGGTGACGGGCAGCTCCAACACGGCCGTCGGCAACGACGCGCTGAGCTTCCGCGTGGACGGCGCCATGCTGACGGGCCTGTCCAACTGCACCGGCATCGGCGCGGGCGCGCGAGTGTCCGGCTCCAACCAGGTCCAGCTCGGCAACAGCGCCACGACGACCTACGCGTTCGGGCCGGTGCAGCAGCGTTCCGACCGGCGCGACAAGCGGGACATCGCTCCGTCGCAGCTTGGGCTCGACTTCATCCTCGCCCTGGAGGCCGTGGACTACGTCATGGACTACCGCGACGATTACAGTGACGGCGAGCGCGACGGCCGCCACGCGCGAACGCGCCGCCATTGCGGGTTCATAGCCCAGCAGGTGGAGGACGCCTGCAACCGGCTTGGCGTGGACTTTTCCGGACTGCAGCATCACGCGCATGGCGGGGGCGGCGACGACGTGTACTCGCTCGGATACACCGCGTTCATCGCGCCGCTCGTGGCTGCGGTGCAGGCCCTGCACGCGCGGGTAGAGGCGTTGGAGGGACGTTCGTAAGCGTGCCCGCATAAAGACGGTCTTGCGTCATTGGCAGGGCTGCCAAGGCTTGGTAGAGCGCTTGGAATTCCAACCAAGGTTTCTCACGTCATGTTGTTCCGGCTACTTCCAGTTCTTCTCGCCGCTATCGCGCTTGTCGGTGCGGCGACAACCCAGGCCCATGCCTATATCGATCCTGGTTCGGGCAGCGCCCTGCTGTCGATCATCATCGGTGCCTTCGTCGCCGTCGGGCTTGCCGTGAAGTCGTTCTGGTACAAGATCACCGGCTTCTTCGGCGGCAACAAGGGTGCGGATCAGGACGACGTCTAGAGCAGACCCTGCGGACGTCCCGACCGTCTGAACCATGGCGAATAACGCGCATATACAGACCCGCTCGGCCAAGCCGGCGGCAAGACCTGTGCCGGGTCCACGAGCCGTGCGCGTGCTTGGCGTGTTGGCGACGGTTCTGATTGCGGCGCAGATCGCCATCTTTCTGCCGTTGCGCCTGTGGTCGGACAACCAGTTCAATTTCACGGCATCGCCGGGCAGCGCCTGGTGGCTGTTCCTGGCCACTTTCCTGCTGATGGCGCTGGTCGGCGCGGCTCTGATCTGGGCCGCGCCGCGCCGCGCCCGACCGGCTCTGAGCGCGGTTGCGCTGGTCGCCGTCATCATCCTGTTCCTGCAGCAGAACGTGCTGGTCTGGGATTACGGCCTGCTGGACGGCTCTGCACTGGATTTCGCGTCCAACATGACGGGCGGGCTGATCGACCTGGGCGTTTGGGTCGGCGGGTTGGCACTGGCGTTTTTCGCGCGCAATGCCGTTCTGCGTTTCGGGCGGGAGATTTTGCTGTTCGGCGTCGTCATGGCCGGGGTCAACACTCTGCCCAGCGTGATGAGCGCGGCGGGATCCAAGACGCCCGCCTATTCCGTTACCGAGGCCAACAAGTTCGGTTTCTCCAACACGCGCAATATCCTGATCGTCAATTTCGACGCCTATCAATCCGACATATTCTACGACATCATCGACACCGAGCCCGAACTGCGGGAGCAGTTTGAGGGTTTTACCTTCTACGCAGACAATGCAGCCGTCTTTTCGCGCACCTATCCCAGCATCGTCGCCATGCTGACTGGTCGTCGCTACCAGAAGGACGAGCCGATCGTGGACTTCATCCAGTCCGCCTATGACCCGTCCGTCCTCAGCGCCCTGAAAGAGGCGGGCTGGAATGTCGAGATCTACATCGAAGATGCCGCGACCGTTGCGATGACGGACCGCATCGTGGATAACGTCGTTGGTGGTGTGCAGTATGGCGACGTGATCGAAGGCTATTTCACGGCGTTGGACCTGTCGCTGTTCCGCTCCAGCCCTCACTGGCTGAAACCGCTCTTCTATGGCGGCGGCGAGTTCTTCACCCTGCCGCGCATGCAAGACAGGCTCATGGCGTTCGAGCCCGAGCGGGACAACGCTGTCGTGACCCTGCCCGCGCCGGGAGACCACGCCGCCACCCGCTTCCTGGGACAGCTGGACACGCATGCGACCGCGGATGGGGATGCGCCCGCCTTGCGCTTCTATTCATTGCTGATCCCGCACGTGCCCTTCACGCTCAACCGCGACCTGCAACGCGAGGATCTGGGCGACGGGGATTCGTTTGAGGCCTACCGGGAATACTCGCGCGCGGCCGTCCGGGTGATGACGGAGATTACCGACGACCTCAAACGTCTCGGCATCTACGATGACACGGCGATATTTTTCGTGTCAGACCATGGCGGCGGCACGTTCAACCGGCAGCAGTATGACCCGGATGCCCGCCGCTTCGAGGAAACAGAACGCTTCGGCTACCACCGCGCGCCCGCCCGTGCCCTCATGCTCTACAAGCCAGTCGGCGCGAAGGGCCCGCTGTCGGTGTCCCAAAGCCCGACCTCCCTGCTGGACATCGCGCCCACCGTGGCAGCGCTGGCGGGCGTGACGGCAAGCGGTGCGGACGAGGGCAAGCCGCTCGGAACGCTGGCCGCGGATGCGGAGCGTTCGCGCCCATTCGCCTACTACTCGTTCACGGGCTGGGACTCGCGCTATCTGGACGACTTCAAGGCCTATTCGATCAACGGACCGATCCGCGACCTGGCGAGTTGGGAAAGCCTCGGCGTGCAGAGCGCGGAGGTCAAGCTGACGGACAAGGCCACCTATGATCTGGGGTCCGTGGTCACCTATGGCTCCGACGTGAAAGGCGACACCGTTTACTTCAACGCGTTCCTGGACGGCGACGCCGATGCGCGGACCACCACCAAGACCCATGTCGCGACCCCTGGACCTCTTTCCCTGACCGTGCCGCTGACGCGCGCGCTCGACCCGCGGCGGGCCTACCGGCTGGACCTGTCCGTTGCATCGAGCAATGTCGATCGCCGCTACGCGCTCTACCTGAACGACCGGCTCATACGCGTGCTGAGCCCGCAGGGGCGGATGAGCAACATCCCGATCTATCTGCGGGGCAGCGAAATCGGCAAGACCGACCAGTTGCGGATGCGGCTGGAAAAGCAGTCGCCCGGTGCCCCCGGGGATCTGCGCCTCGCGTCGCTGACACTCTCCGAGGCCGAGGCCACCCCCTTGCCCGACGATCTCGTTCTCGAGCTGGGCGACGTCGATGCGCAGGCCGATTACGGTCTCTACGGCTTCTACTGGCGTTCGTGGTGGGGCCGGTGGACCAACATGACGGAGGCGGGCGTGGTTTTCGCCGCCGATCCGGCCCTTTGCAAAACGCATGATCTCGTGCTCGAAGTCGGCATCATGGGAGAGCCGCTGACCTTTGACGACATCTCCGTTGAGGTGAACGGGCAGTCCCTGTCCGAGCGCGCGCGCGGAGCGGGCAGCCAGGCCGGGCGCACGGCGATCCGCTTCGACTGCGGCGGGGCTCTGCGCGACGACTTCAACGCCGTGACCCTGCGCACGCCACGACTGGGCAATCCACCGGACGGGCCCAATCTCGGCATTCAGCTGCACAGCATCTCGCTCCAGCCGCGTTGAGCGGCATGGACATACCCCGCCGGCCGTCCCGTCGTCTTTGCACTCTGGTCCTGCTGACGCTGGGCATCGGGCTCTATGCCTTGTCGCTCAGGAGCGCGAGCGCGGAGTTCACCGCCGCGCAACACCGCCAGCTCGCCCTATACGTGATGTTCTGGGTGGGCGTTCTGGCCGCCATCGCAGCCGTCCTGCCGTCGCGCGTCCGCGCCGTGGTGACGGCGGCCCTCGGCGCTCTGATCGTCATGAGCCAGTTCGCGTGGCTGACCGGCATCGCCAGTGCGCACCCGGCCCTGCAGCTTGCCTATGCCACCGGAGCGGCGGCGCTGACATGGGGCGTGCTCCGAGCCGCAGCGTCCGGATCTTCCAGCCAAATGGTCATGGCAGCCGGGTGTGCGTTCCTCATCGGGCTTGCCGCGGTGACTGTTGTCCCCTGGTCCTTCGGCAGTGCGGCAGAACCCGCATTGGCCGCGGAAGACGGAGCCGCGCCCACCGACGCGCCGGACATCGTGTTTCTGTCGCTCGACAGCCTCGTGCCCGGGCCTCTCGCGCAAACCCTCATCCCCGGTTCGCAGCCCGTCTATATGGATGCCTTGGCGCATCACGGCGTACGCATTCTCCCCAATGGCTACAGCGCCTTCATACCGACGCGGCCCGCGCTCAACAGCCTGCTCATGCTCGACGATGCGCGCTTTGCGGAGCTGGACGGAACCGCGCGGACCGAGTTCTTCACCGGTGCGCGCTCCGGGCGGCTGGCTGAGGCACTCCGTCCGCTCGGCTACAGGGTCGAGACGTGGTTCGACTCCGCTTACATGGGCGAGCGCGCCGGGCCGGGCGTCGACTGGCTGCGCGCTGGCTTCGGCGAACAGACCCTGTGCAACCAGATCACGTCCCCGCTCGCTCTTTTCGGGCGCTGCCACCCGGCGCTGCGGCGCGTCCTGGACGGAAGCGAGACCGGCACGCCGTCAGAAGCCATGGGCGCGGCCATCGCCTCTACCCTGGCGGAGCGCAGGTCCGACGGACCGCCCCTCTTCCTGATGGCCCATGTCTATTCGCCAGGCCACACCGCTGCCAATGCGCGTGTGGACAAGACGGAGCGCAAATACCTGCATGCGGACGCGGACGCTCGCGAAACCTACTCAGCCTATTTCAACCGCAAGTCGCGCATTGCCGCCGCCCAGATCGACCGCGTGCTGTCAGCGGCAGCGGCAAGCCCGCGCCCGACGCTGGTCTTCGTCTACGGCGACCACGGCCCTTACACCACGCGGCGCCTGCCGCTGGATGCGGAAACCGGCCTGCCTCGCGATCCCGAGCAGACGCTGCGTTATCTCACCGACCGCCACGGCGTCCTGTTGGGCCTGTGGCCTGGCACGGCATGCGAACCGCAGATGGAACCGCTCGCCACCCAAACCGCCACGCTCAGCAGCGAGGCCGCCCGGGCCGTGCTTCGCTGCGCTGGAGCAGACATTCCCGACCGCAGCGCCGATCCGTTCATCGCGCTGGCCACCGGACAGAAGATCGACCCGAACGATCACCCTTACGAGCAGCCAGGCACACCATGAGCCTTTTCCATCGTCTGATCCTCTTCGCCGTCTCTGTGTCTCTTTGCGCGCTCATGTCAGGTTGCGCGGGAGACACACCAAAGGAGACCGCGCCCAGCGTCCTCGACATCCGTGTCCTGCCCATGAGTTCACTCGGCGAGGACCTGTCGGGCGAACGCGCCCTGCCCTATACACGCACCGGCGAGCAATCCGCCGAATTCTCGCTATCCATGGCGGGAGACCTCCTGGTCTTCTCCAAGCCGCGCTGCACGCCCGCCGACCGGCCCTATTACTTTATCGTCCACGTCACGCCCGAAGACGAGAGCGACCTGTTGGATCCCGCCCGCAGCTTCAACAATGAGGACTTCAAGCCCGACTTTTTCGAGGACGATGCGCGCTGTCTCGCCGTGACCTATGCGCCCGACTATCCCGTCAGCCGCATCAAGGTCGGCCAGTATGAACGCTCGCTCGGGTCACGCTGGACGGCCTGGGTCGAGGGCGAGGACGTGCTCGGCCGCTAGAGCAGCGACAGCGCGACCGCCATCCAGACAGGCAGCAGCAGGCAAGCCAGGATGGTGGATTGCGACACGATCAGCGCGGTCGGCTCGCGCTCCGCACCATAGGCAGCGCCCAGAATATGCGACGAGGTCGAAGTCGGCAGGGCGGCGAAGACGAGGAACGCAGCCGCCGTCACGGGCGGAATGGGCAGGCTGACCGCGGCCAGCCAGACCAGCGCGGGCAATAGCGCGAACTTCACCGCGTGCAGATAGAGCCCGACCCGGTCGGTGCGCAACAGGTTCGCCCAGATCACCGCCGCCCCGACCGCGATCAGCGACAGCGGAATGGCAGCTTCCGCGAGCAGGCCGAGAAAGCGCATCACCAACTCCACGACAGCATTGTCCATCACGGCAGGCACGTCGCGCAAGCTCAGGCTGAACAACAGGCCGCCCGCGCTGGCGAGAAAGAACGGATTGAGCGCGACCGAGCGCAGGCATTTGCGCAGCCATCCGGGCTCGCGCTGGCCCGATGTCACGGCCAGAGCCCCCACGGCCAGCGCATTGGCCAGCGGCACGCTCGCTCCGATGAAGATGGCCATGACCTGCAAGGCTTCGGGCGAGATCAAGCTGGTCGCTGCCAGCCCCACGACCGAGTTGAACCGCCACGCCGT
>JAHDEU010000220.1 GCA_020628635.1 Hellea sp.
TTTTCCGGTCATCGGACCGGAGCCAATGGTGGGCAAGCTCGCCTTTTGAAGGCGGGGTTTGCAAGGCGAAGACTCTTTCTTAATTTCGCTAGTCTAACGGGTTTTGGCCAAGCCCATGAGACAAATTACCAAGATATCACTTCTCGCTGCCGCGCTGGGCTGGAGCGTATTGGCATGTCCTGCGGCAGCCGATACTCCCGTGTCCTCCGTGAAGGGCGCTGATGTCATCGCATTCGTCGAAGAGACGCACAATGCGCCGCCTGCCTTGCGACTCGGCATAAACGAGCATCAGGCATCAATCGATCTTTTCGATGCCATCAACTCAACATACCTGAATCGAGACCATAGACTCCTTGCAGATAAGCTGAAAGCGTCGCGTTCAGAGGTTTCGCCGGTAGATTCACGGCTCCGGATATTACAGAACCTGTCGGACGAACTTCTTACGCTTTACCGATCCGATCAAGACAGCGTTTCCAGCGACCAAATTTCAGGTCTTTTGTCGCGCTATCAGGAGACCGACGACTGGTACGTCAACTCGGTAGTTTTGAGTCTGCGCGGCGAAATTTCAATCACACGCAATGATTTTCTGGTGGCGGCGAGGCAGGTTGATGAGGCCACTTCGCTTATTCCCGAGTCATTTGAAGCTAGTGCGACACACGCCCGGATCAAGGCGTCCAAGGCGGCCATCATGCTGCATGGCATACAGGGCAATCCAGACTACATGCTGGAAGCTGCGCGGACTGAGCGGGATATGCTCGCGGCGCTTAATGAAACACCAGATGAATACGATCTCATCACCAACTTCATCTATGCCTTCAACCAGAGGCGCGATTTTGAGAGTGCGCTCCAAGTCGGGGAAATGCTTAGTGGACGCACGGCTCCAGACGGCTATCCGACCGGGATGGCGGAAGTCTATCTCGCGCAAACCCATATCGAACTCGGGAACTACGCGCGCGCGCAACAGCTCGTCGATTTTGGCGAGACCGAGGGTATTCATCCCGTTGCTGCATTGCGCGGTCGGGTCATGTTGGCATCGGCCCTCGCCGGACAAGGACGAGTTTCCGAGGCTCGGAAAATCACGAACGAGTTGGGCTGGGAAGGAGCCGATAATGCGGACCGAACAAAAGGACGCTATCCCCTTCTACTTCATACAGAAGCCCTAATTGCCCGCGCTGAGGGCGACCATGACCGCGCGCTGGTTTTGATGAAGCGGCGCGGCGACACCATTGTGGCGAATCTGCAGCGCACCAATGCAGACGACATGACGACGTTGCTCGCCAATCTCGAAAACACGCGCGAGCGGCAGATCGAGCGCGCCGATGCGCTGCGGCGTGAGGCGCGGATGAAAGCGGTGCAGCTGGAGCAGCAGCGCACGATCAACCACTTCCTGCTTGTCCTGCTGGTCGGGTTGGGCGCGGCGATCATCGCGATGCTGTTCTTCCTGCGCTATCGGGAGAAGACCAACAAGCAGGTCCAGGCACTGCAGGTGCAAGCGCTCTCGGCGGAGAAGATGAAGACCGAGTTCCTCGGCCTCGTCAATCACGAGCTGCGTACGCCGCTCAACGCCGTGATCGGCATTTCGGACGCGCTGATCCATCACAGCCCCGATCCGTCCGTGAAAACCCAGGCCCAGGCCATCCAGGACAGCGGCGAGCGCCTGTTCGACCTGCTGGAGAGCCTGATTGACATGTCCACCATCGAGGCGGACAAGCTGGAGCTTTCAGCCGACCAGGTGGATCTCGCCCATGTGCTGGAGGAGGAGGCCGCACGCTGGGAGCGCCATGCGCGCGACAAATCGCTGGACTATACGCGCTTCATCGCACCTGAACTGGAGCGCACCGTGCTGGCCGATGCCGCGCGCATCCGGCAATGCGCCAAGTTCATGCTGTCCAACGCCATACGCTTCACCCATGAGGGCCGCGTCCACATGCACGCGACCGCGCATCGGGCCGAGGACGGCAAGATGGAGCTGTGCCTGATCGTGGCCGACACCGGACAGGGCATCAGCGAGGCCGTGCAGGCGCAGCTGTTCAAGCCCTTCATCCAGGCGGACGCGACCATGACCCGCAAATATGGCGGGGCGGGCCTGTCGCTGTCGATCGCGCGCAAGCTGGCGCGGATGATGGACGGCGATGTCGTGGTGAAGTCCGTCGAGGGCCGCGGCTCCGAGTTCGTCTTCACCGCAAGGCTCGACCTGGCGGAGGTCGAAGAGGTGAAGGCCGTGCCGGCCGTTCCCGCGCTTGCTCCTGCCCTGCCGGACACGGAGAGCGGCATCGTCGATCTCATGGTCGAGGCGCCTCAATTCGCGCAAGCCCCCACCACCCCACCAGCGCCGCACCCCAGTGCGCGCGACGGGCTGGAGGGCGCGTCCGTGCTGGTGGTCGAGGACCTTCCCAGCAATCAGGACGTGATCCAGCTGCTGCTGGAGCCGTCAGGGGCCGAATGCATCGAGGCGCTGAGCGGGGAGGATGCGCTGCGCATCCTGCGCACGCGCCGGGTCGATGCGGTGGTCATGGATGTGCGCATGCCGGGCATGGACGGGCTGGAGGCCACGCGCCGCATCCGCGCCCTTCCGGGTTCGGCGAGTGCCCTGCCCATCATCGTGCTGAGCGCCGATGCGGGCGGAGCGGCCTCGATCGCCGCCAAGGAGGCCGGAGCCGACGCATTCCTGAGCAAGCCCGTCATGCGCACGGAACTGGTTGCCGCCCTCGATGCGGCGCTGGACGCCCGGAACCGCCCGGCCGCCATCTTCGCCTAGCGGCGCAGGCTGGAAACCCTTCGGGGCCGCGTCAGCCGCGCGAAAACCAGCCCGCCTACCGCGCCCGCCAGCATCTGGAACAGCAATCCGGCCGTGTCGCGCGCTCCGCCAACCAGCTGCACGCCGAAGAACGCTTCCTTGGACCCGAGCAGGAACGCCAGGATCGCAGCCGCACCGGCCACGGCGAAGATGAGCGGACGGCCGAACTTCGCCAAGCGGTAGAGCAGCAGGCCGGCGAGAAAGGCCACGAGAAAGCCGAGCAGGATTCCGAGGAAATATTGCGGCGCGAAATGGCGCAGATCGTAAAGGGCGGTGGTGACGCGCGCCCCGAACCCGATGTCCCCGCCGACGCCGTTCAGGCGCGAAATCAGGTTCTGCGTCTGCATGACGCTCGCCAACACGGTCGCGCTCAGGCTGGCCAGCACGAGCGGCCAGACAAAGCGCAACACGGCGCGAATCACCCTCAAAACCGTTTGCATGCCGTCCCCTTTGCGCGATTGTCCGGCCCAAATGTCCGAACCAAGCGCATCTTGCGCTGGCCCGCACAGGCGATACACGCGCAGCAGTTCAAAACAAAGGCCCATCACGATGACACGGATCACTGCCCTTCTCTGCGCGTCCGTCCTCCTAGCCGCCTGCCTGGAGCCGCAGACCGCGCCTGAACTGCCGCAGGAGCCGTCGAGCCGGTTCACGCTGGAAACGGTCGTGGACGGCCTGCCCAGCCCTTGGGCGGCGGCCGCCCTGCCCGGCGGCGGCTATCTGGTCACGGGCAAGCTCGGCAAGCTCTGGATCGTGCGAAACGGGGAGCGCACGGACGTGTCCGGCCTGCCTGCGGACATTGCCGCCCTGAGCGAGAACCGGATTGCGACCGAAGGCCAGGGCGGGCTGCTGGACGTCGCTCTCGCGCCGGACTTCTCGTCAAGCGGTGAGGTTTTCCTGTCCTATTCCTACGGCGATTGGGACGCCAATGGCACGGCACTAATGCGCGCGACGCTGTCGGGCAACACGCTCACCAACGCCGAAACCATCTTCCGTGCCGGGCCGCCCAAGGAGGCGGGCTCCCACTATGGCGGCAAGGTTCTCTTCCTGCCGGACGGCACGCTGTTGCTGAGCCTGGGCGATGCCTTTGCCCTGCGCGAAGAGGCGCAGAAACCCAGCTCGCATCTGGGCTCCGTCGTGCGCCTGTCGCGCGACGGCAGCGCCGCGCCCGGCAATCCGGATTTCGGTGCGGGCGCCATGCCGGAGCTCTATTCCATCGGGCACCGCAATGTGCAGGGCCTCGCGCTTGACCCGGAAACAGGCGAGGTCTGGGAGCACGAGCACGGCCCGCGCGGCGGGGATGAGCTGAACCGGCTGCAAGCGGGCGCGAATTATGGCTGGCCCATCGCGACCTTCGGGCTGGACTATCAGGGCGCGCGCATCAGCCCGATCGAGGAGGACCCGCGCTTTGCGTCGGCCGTGCGCGTCTGGACGCCGTCCATCGCGCCGTCGGGGCTGGCGGTCTATCGCGGCGATCTGTTTCCGTGGGACGGGGAGCTGCTGGTCGGCGGCCTCGCCAGCGGGGACATGCGACGCGTGACCCCATCGGGCGAGCGGGAGATCAGAATGCTGGGCGACCTGAAGTCGGACGCCGATC
>JAHDEU010000221.1 GCA_020628635.1 Hellea sp.
GGCAGGTAGCCAACATGCTGGCCACGGTCCGAGCTGTCCCAAGCGTGCAGGTTGCGGCCGCCCAGACGGACTTCGCCGGCATGGGGAGCCCACGCGCCGGACAGGGTCTGCAACAGTGTGGATTTGCCCGCGCCGTTGGGGCCGATGATGCCGACGAGGCCCGCGCCGGGTAGTTCGAACTGGAAGGGGCGCAGCAGCGGGGCGGATTGATCCGGAATGCCGACCGACAGGCGGTCTAGCGTGAGCGCCACAGTCGGGCGGGGCAGGGGCGTGAAGGGAGCCTTGGTCTCGGTGTTGGAGATGGCGGGCAGGACCTGGTTCCAGGCGGCGCGGGCGGACGCGATGCCGCGCCAGCTGCCGACGATCTGGTCGATCGGCCCCAAGGCGCGCGACAGGATGATGGAACCCGCGACGATCGCGCCGGGCGAGACCTGTTGCGAGATGGCGAGCGCACCGCCCGCGCCGAGGATCAGGATTTGCAGCGTCTGGCGGCCCGCCTTGGTCATCGACGAGAACACGCCGTCATGGGAGGTGGACTTGAGCGACAGTTCGCGCGCTCGCGTCTTGGTCGCGCGCCATTTGCGCAAGGCGGGTTGCGACAGGCCCATGGCGACGATGGCGGAGCGCTGCCGGGACAGGCCGCTGGCGAGCGAGAAGGCTTCGCTGCTCTTGGCGCCGGCTTCGTCATTGGTGGAGCGGTTGGTCAACTCGGCCGTAATCGCGACCGCCATGAGAATGACCGCACCGGTGAGACCAAGGAAGCCGATGACGGGGTGAATGATGAACATGACCAGCAGGAAGAGCGGCGCAAAGGGCAGGTCGAAAAAGGGCAGGATCGTCTGGTTGGCGAAGAAGCCGCGAATGCGCGACAGCACGCGCAGGTCATTGGGCAGTTTGCCGCCGCCGCTGGGGTCGCGCTCGAACTGCGCGAAGACGCGCTCGGACAGCGCCTCTTCCAGCCGTTCGGCCGCAATGGCGCAGACGCGGCGGCGGCCCACTTCGGCGGCCGCGTAGATGATCATCAGGAACACCGCGATGACGGTCATCCAGATCAGCGTGTCGCGCGAGCCGGACGTCAGGATGCGGTCATAGACCTGCAGCATGTAGAGAGGCGAGACGAGCATCAGCACATTGACCAGAGAAGCCGAGGATCGGGCCGATCGTGCCGGGCAGTTCGCGCGACATGGAGATGAACCAGGACACAAGGCCCAGCTTCGCCGGTCGTGATGTTTGCGTTTTCGCCATGACATAACTCTCTCAAGGGCCGCGCGAGCCAAGGGGTCGACGCGGTTCGAGCCTATGTCGGGCGAGCGCGCGCGAAGGTTCAAAGCGGACCAAAGATTTTCGCGCACAAAAAAGTCCGGCCCCGGGGCATGACGCCGGGACCGGACCGAGCGGGCAGCTCGAGAGAGAGTGTGTGAGCCGCCCGCTCCCCCTTGCTCGGGAACTGAGAAGGGAAAGGGTGGATGGACGCCGCGCGTTACGCGACTTCGAAGAGCAGGCTGTGCGGGCTCGACGCGTCGTAGTCGTCCAGCGGGAACTCCTCGTTGAAGAGTTCCGATGTCGTCGCTTCGAACTCGGCATCCGCGGGACGCTCGGCCGAGACGGGTTGGAAGGCATCGTCGTCCAGCGTGAGCGGGGTCAGCGTGGTGCCGTCCTCTTCCGACTGCTCGATGATCGGCTCGCCGCCCTGCTGCAGCACCTGCTCGATGCTGATCAACTGATCGACCTGGACATCCTCGACAAAGACGTTGCCGTCACCCGTGTCGGCGTCCGGCGAGAGCGCCATGCCGTTCACGTCGCCGCCTGCATCCTGGATGAAGTCCTGCAGGACCCCGCCATTCTGGCCGGCCGGCGCGTTGTGGATGTGGATCGCGCTGAACGGTCCGACCGTGGCCAGCTCGCCCGTCGAGATGCCCGAGACATCCAGCGTGCCGGAGTAGGTGGCGTTGCCGTCCGCGTCGATCACGATGGTGACTTCCGCCGTGCCGGTGGCCTCGGAATCCGACGCATTGTTCGGCTCTTGCGCCGCGTCCAGCGTGGCTTCCAGCACCAGGGTGCGCACACCATCGACCGTCTCGTCACTCACCACGCTGTCGAGCTGTCCGCGGATTTCACCGCCGCCGAACTCTTCCGTGTGGATGTTGAAGTAGAGGTTTCCGGCATCGGCCGCCGCGATGAAGGCTTCGTCATTGGCGACGTCCGCCTCCGTCACTTCGATCGCGAAGCCCAGTTCGCGGGTCGCCGTGCCGTTGCCGTTCTCGTCCAGCTCGACCACCACGGGTACGCTCGACGTGGTGTAGTCCACCGTGTCGAAGCCTTCGCCGCCGTCATAGACGTCCTCTCCGCCGGTCCAGATGATGGTGTCATCACCCGCGCCCGCTTCGATGAGGTTCTCCGCACCCGATCCGCGGATCGTGTCGTCGAAGTTTGTGCCGATGGCGTTCTCGAAATTGGCTGCCGTCTCGGAAACCATGCCGTATTCGGCGGTTTCGCGACCCAGGTCGACCGTGACAGCGCGCCCGATGTCGGAGCTGTCGAACGTGTCGATGCCTTCGCCGCCATCCGTTGTGTCCTGGCCGGCACCGGCGCGGATGACGTCGTCGCCCGCTCCGCCGGTGATGGTGTCGTTGCCGGTTCCGCCGATCAGCAGGTCGTCGCCGAAGCCGCCGTCGATGATGTCGTCGCCGGCACCGCCGTCGATGGTGTCGTTACCCGAGATGACCGCGCGGTCGATCAGGATGCGGACGAGCAATTGCTGGCCACCGTTGAAGCTGAAGTCGCCGATCTGCGGATCGACCGTCGTGCCCGCAGCGGTCGTGCCGCCAAGGATGTTGACAGGCGAGCCATCCGGATTGGACTCTGATCCGTTGAAGCCTTCGTGGAGGCGCACAACGCCGCCTTCGTCTTCGCCGGTATTCGCGCCCATCTGGTTGAGGAAGGCCGCATCCAGCTCGGTGTTGGCTTCCGTTCCTGCATCCAGCACGTCGGAACCGAAGCGCAGGATCTCGATCGGGCCGAGGAACTGCCCGTCGGAGCTGAAGATCGGGTCTGCCAGGGGGTTGCCGGGCGAGCTCAGGAAGGCGTCGTTGGACGGAATCACCATGGTGGCCCAGACAAAGTTGCCTTCGCCGACGTCAGCAGGATCGACATTGATGATGAAGCTCGCGCTCTCACCCGGATCGATCGGGCCCGGCGCGCCTGCGCCCAAGCCGAAGATCGTCGCATCGACACCGTTGTCACCGGTCGCCTGGCTGAACTCGGTCGCCAGAGCGGCGACAGAGCCGTCTTCCGCGAGACTTTCCAATCCGCGGGAGGCTTCCTCACCGCGCACATAGGTGGAGAAGCCTGTTTCCGCGCCGTCGTTGAAGCCGAACCAGACCGGTGTGAGGAACGTGCCGCCTTCGGGCAGCGTGTTCTCGACCGTGACCTCGATGGCGATTCCGTCGCCGATCGCGTCGCCGCGCAGCACGTCATTGCCGTCGCCGCCATTGATGACGTCGTCGCCCGCATTGCCGGCGATGTTGTTGTCCTGATCGTCGCCGGTCAGCACGTCGTCGCCTTCGGAGCCGATGATGTTCTCCACATTGACGACGGTCTCTTCGACCATGCCGTAGTAGGCTGTTCCGGCTTCCAGGTTGACTTCCACGTCCAGCGGAATGTCGGAAACGTCGATGGTGTCGATGCCGTCTCCGCCGTCCACGCTGTCCTGGCCGGGGCCAGCGCGCAGCAGGTCGTCGCCCGCTCCGCCGATCAGCGTGTCGTTGCCGGCACCGCCCACGAGCGTGTCGTTACCCGCGCCGCCGTCCAGCACATTGTCAGCGCTGTCGCCGGTGAGACGGTCATTGCCCGTGAAGCCTTCGAGGTTCTCGAACCCGGTGAAGCTCTCCTCGACCGTGACGCCGCCGCCATTGACGTAGATTGCCGTGCCGTTTCCGAGATTGGCGTCCACATTGCGGCCGATGCCCTGGAAGGTCAGCGTGTCGTTGCCGTCTCCGCCGGAGAGTTCGTCGAACCCGCCGCCGCCGCCGACCACGTCGTCGCCTGCGCCGCCGTCGAGCACGTCGTTGCCGGCACCGCCGAGCAGCACATCGTCGCCGTCGCCGCCCTGGACGTTCTGGTCACCCGCAGCCGGGGCCAGTTCGTCATTGTTCTCGGACAGGATGACATTCTCGATGGAGATCAGCTGATCGACTTCGACCACTTCGGCAATGACGTCGGTTTCCGACAGCACGGTGAAGTCCTCAGGCGATCCGCCCGCGTCGACGATGATGTCCTGCAGCACGCCGCCGTTCTGACCGGCTGGTGCGTTGTGCAGGTGGATGGCTGAGAGGGCACCGCCGCCGACCGGGATCAGGTCGTCGACATTGATGCCGTCCACGCT
>JAHDEU010000222.1 GCA_020628635.1 Hellea sp.
TCCAACTCGACCATCTCGCCGACTTGATCGGCGAGCCCATGGACGGATGGCTGGGATGCGTGCGGGGTGGGTAGCGCGAGGTCTGGCAGCGAGACGACGAGACGCGCTCTCCGATATTCATGGGCCATGGGCTCGCCGGTCGAGCCGGCGAGAGGCGAGTAAAGGAGAGAGAGAGCGCGCCGCAGCTAGCCCTGCGTGTCCAGCACCACCGCCTCTTTCCGCATTGCCCCAGCCCCGCGCCGCCACTCCGACAGCTCGTCGCGCCGCTTGCGGAACATCTCGCTGTCCAGAAACTCCGTCCCATCGAAGCTCACCATGCGGATCGCGATTTCGTCCGCGTCCACCACGATGTGGTTGAACGCCGCGTCATTCCCGCGCCTGCGCGTCGACAGCGTTCCAGCGGAGACCGATAGCAGCTCGGAGCCGCCCGGCTCGCGCTCCACGACGAAGGGGATGTGGACGTGGCCGGACAGCACGGCGTCGCAGTTCGCGTCGGCCAGCCGCGCGAGCGCCTCCGGGCCGTTATCCGTTTCCTTCTGCAGCGGGGCTTCGGGCGGATAGACGAAGGGGTGGTGGACGTTGAGGAAGCGCAGGCGATCCGGTCCGGCCTGGTGGAAGCGGGTGATGATTTGTTCGAGCTCGTCCATGTCCACCACGCCCACCGACCAGTCGAGCTTCATCTGCACGCCTCTGGCCGTGTTCATCGACTGGATGACCACATTGTCGTCCATGAACTCGCCGTCGTCATGCGGGTCGATGTAATCCGAGTAGCGGTCGAAGGGGCGGACCACCCGGTCGATGATGCCGTACATGGGCGTGTCGTGATTGCCGGGGCAGATGATCTTGGGGCCCGGCAGGCCGCCCAGCCATTTCGCGGCCGCCTCGAACTCCTCCTCGCTGCCGCTTTGCGTGATGTCGCCGGAAATGACGGACACGTCGGGCTGCAGCCGGTCGATCACGGCTTCGAGCTGGGCGAGCGCGGCGGTGTCTTCCACGCCGAAATGGATGTCGGCGAATTGCAGGATGGAGGTCATGTGCGGATTTCCTGCGCGCGGGCCGTGCGGAAGCTGATGGCGGGATAGGGCGCCATGACGAGGCCGGAACTCTTGTCGAGCTCAACCCTCACCTCGCCCTCGAATGTGTGCGGCTCTCCGTCGAGCAGGCCCTCGATGGGATCCGTGGAGCGCAGGCGGAAAGACCGCGTGCGGATTTTCTCGACCTCCTGGCTGTTCTTGAGATTGCCGAGCAGCGCGGACAGCCCCAGCGACAGCGTGCTGCCGCCCGTGACCGTTTCGAACAGGGTGATGTCGAACACGTCGGGGTCGAGCGCTTCGCCGTCCATGAAGGGGCAGGTCACGTTGATCAGGTCCAGCGCGTGCTCGCCGAACGCGTCGTCTGCGGCCGCGAAGTGGATGGGCGCGGCGGCCTTTGTGGCGCGCATGGCGCCGAGCGCTTCGGTGACGGCATTGCCGACCTGCCCGTCCCGCAGCTCCTCGCGCGCCTCGCTCATCTGGGTGGGTTTGCCGAACATGCAGCCGACCATGAACTGGCCCTGCAGCCCGCGCGCGTCGAAGACCTTGCCCGCCGTCATGGGCCGTGGCTTGGCGCTGGCGAGCCCGCGCAGCAGGCAGTCGCGCCAGTCATCCGTGCCGTAGAGCCCGACCATGAGCATGTTCATCGTCCCGCCGGGCAGCGGAATGAAGGGCACGTTCTGCTCGCGCGCGATGGACGCCACGGCCGCGCCCGTGCCGTCCCCGCCATAGCTGACCAGCAGGTCGCCGCGCGCGTCGCGCATCGCGTCCATCATGGTTTTCATGTCGGAACTCTGGCCCTGCAACAGGGTCGGGCGGCCATAGCCATAGCGTTCGAACAGGGCCGTGATCTGCCCGGAAATGTCTTCTGACGATGACGAGCTCAGATTGGTCAGCACAACGGGTTTCTTCAGTTCCATGGCGGGCTCCTAGAGTAGCGGCGAGGCAAGGCGCAGCACGGCCTCTTTCCAACGGAGCACACGCCCCCGCTGTTCCCAGAGTTGCGGGTCGAGCATTTCCGAGCCCGCCACATAGGTCTCCAGCAGGCGGGCGATCTCCTCGCCGAATGCGGAGCCGTAGACGACGAGCGTCATTTCCAGGTTCAAATAGAAGCTGCGCATATCGACATTGGCCGTGCCGATCAGGGTCACCTCCTCATCGACGGTCACGATCTTGGTGTGGAGCATGCCGTCGGTGAAACGGTAGACCTCCACGCCTGCCTTGACCAGCTCGTCGAAGGTCGCCTCGCCGGCATGGCGCGCCATGACGCTGTCGACATCCTTGGGCACGATCAGGCGCACGCGGACGCCGCGGCGGGCGGCCGAGGTCAGGGCCAGCTGGATGGTCTCGTCGGGCACGAAATAGGGCGTGACGACGCACACGGACGTGCGGGCGGCGAAGATGGCGGCCGTGATCAGCTCGTGGATCACGGAGCGCTGCATCTCGGGACCGGACGGCACGAGCTGCATGGCGGAGCCGTGCTTGAACACGGGCGCATCGGTGCCGTCGTCGCGCAGCTCTTCGAGATCGGCTTCGGTGTAGTCCATGCCGGTGGAGTCGAAGATGTAGTCCGTGTTGAACAGGCAGGACAGGCTGGACACGATGTGGCCCTCCAGCCGCAGCATGACATCGACCCATTCGCCGAAGCCCTCGCCTTCCTTGAACTTCTCCGGGTCGGTCAGGTTGAAGCTGCCGGTATAGCCGATGTCCTGGTCGATCACGATCAGCTTGCGGTGGTTGCGCAGGTCGGTCCGCTTGGAGAACGCCTTGACGGGATTGACCGAGAGCGAGCGCACCACGTCCACGCCCGCCTCCTCCAGCCGGGTGGACCATTCGCCCCTGTGAAAGGGCCGCCCGCCGAAATCATCGACCATCAGGCGCACATCGACGCCGCGCCGCGCCGCGCGTTCCAGCGCTTCCAGCAGCTCCACGATCATGCCCTTGGCCTGCACGATGTAGAATTCCAGATAGACGGAGCTGTGCGCCGCATCGACGTCGCGGATGATGGCATCGACCAGCGGGCGCGCCTCGCTGTAGAGCTTGTGCCAGTTCCCGGCCGTTGGGAAGAAGCCCGTCTGGACCGACAGCATCCAGGACAGGTCCTGCAGGTAGTCGGAGACCGGCAGGTCGTCGCGGCTCATGCGGCGCTTTCCGATGCCGAAATCGCGCTGGTAGTATTGGCGGATGGCCCAGCCCGTCTTGGTGCGCTTGCGGCCCAGGCTGTGGCTGCCGAAGAAGAAGTAGAAAATGGGCCCGCCGACCGGGAAGATCGACAGCAGGATGATCCAGAGCAGCGTGGTGGAGACGTGCAGCCTGCGGTGGATGATCCGCGCGCTCAGCACCAGTGTCACGATTATGTGCAGGAGCAGGAAAAGCGGGGGCAGCGACAGCATTTGCGTTGTTTCCCCGATGACCTTGCGCTTATGCGCATGTCTGGAACGGTCGGCTTTCGACTCGGTTCCAGTGGCCGCGGGAGGCGTTTGATGAGTGCGCTGTCCGTGCTGAGCTACAACATCCAGGCGGGCATCGGCACGCAGGCCGCGCACCACTACATCACCCGCGCGCACCAGCAGCTTCTGTCCACCAAGGCCAAGACGCGCCGGCTGAAGGCCATCGGCAAATTCGTCGGCGGATTCGACGTGGTCTGCCTGCAGGAGGTCGACCTGGGCGGGCGCCGGGCGGGGTTCGCGAACCAGGTCGAGATCATCACCAGCACGTCCAAGCACAAACACAGCGTCTTCCAGGAAAACCGGGTGGTGCGCCGCATCTCCCGCCACGGCAATGCGATCCTGACCCGCGTGCCGGTGCTGTCCGTCGATGACGTCAAGCTGCCCGGCAAGGTGGGCGGGCGCGGCGCGCTGATCGTGGAGCTGGAGATGGAGCCGCAAACGGTCGTGGTGAACGCGCATCTGTCGCTGGGCGTGGCGGACCAGACCGCGCAGCTGCTGCACATTGCGGGCGCGCTGGACACGCCCAAGTGGAAGCGCGCACGGGTCGTGGTCTGCGGCGACATGAATTGCGGGCCGAAGTCGCCGCCCATCGAGGCCTTCTGCAAGGCGACGGGCCTGCACGCACTCACCGCGCCGCACCACAAGACCTATCCGTCATGGTCACCGCGCCAGGCGCTGGACCATATCCTGGCGTGGGAAGCGGTGCGGAAATACGATGTGCGGGTGGAGGACGCGGATTTTTCCGACCACCGCGCGGTGAGTGCGCGCTTTCCGCGGGGTGCGCACAAGGCGCGGTGAGGTAACGTGACCGCAAGAGTGTAGAAAGGTCAGAGTGAACCTCTTTTCCAAAAACTCCTCCCCTCTTAGGGGAGGTGGCCCGCCGCAGGCAGGGTCGGAGGG
>JAHDEU010000223.1 GCA_020628635.1 Hellea sp.
GGCGGTTCGCCATATCCGCATCGCGCCGTCCGGAACCATGCGCAGCGGCGTTTCCGACCCGGTGGATGTGGCCTTCGGTTTTGCAACCGTGATCCAGTAGGGCGGGAGTTTTTCGCTAGGCGAGGCGGACCGCGCCGCTATAAGCCGCTCTCATGGCGACGACCTCTCCCACACGCACCGCGCTCTATCCGGGCACGTTCGACCCGATGACGCTGGGCCATCTCGACATCATGAAGCGCGCCTCGCGGCTGTGCGACAGGCTCATCATCGGCGTGGCCATCAACCGCTCGAAGAACCCGCTCTTCGCGCTCGATGAGCGGGTAGAAATGGTCGAACATGTGGTGGCACCTTTCCGTGACCGCATCGAGGTCGAGGTCCGGCCGTTCGAGGGCTTGCTGATCCACTTCACGGAGGAGGTCGGGGCGACCATGATCGTGCGGGGCCTCCGGGCCGTGTCCGACTTCGAATATGAATTCCAGATGGCCGGGATGAACGACCGACTGAATCCCGACATTGAAACTGTGTTCCTGATGGCCGATCCACAGTTCCAGACCATCGCTTCGCGACTCGTCAAGGAGATCGCGCGGCTCGGTGGAAATATCGACCAGTTCGTGACTCCCGAAGTCGCGCACCGCTTGAAGGACAAATACACATGAAGACTGCATTTCGTCTCGCCGCCATCGGCGTGCTCGCCTTCGCGTCTCCCGCCTGCAGCGCGGAAACCCAAGGCTCCTACGCCGACGGCACGCTCACCAGCGAGCAGAGCTTCCCGGACAGCGCATGGCGCACGGTGGACCCCGAGAACCTTTTGCTGATCGACACGACCCAGGGCACTGTCGGCGTTGAACTCTACCCCGAGATCGCGCCGGCCCACGTCACGCAGATCAAGGCGCTGGCGCGCGACGGCTTCTACGACAACGTGCCGTTTCACAGGGTTATCGACGGTTTCATGAACCAGACGGGCGACGGCTCCAACGGCAATGGCACGGGCGATAGCGAGCTGCCGAACATCGCGGCCGAGTTCGATTTCCGCCGGGGCAACGACATGCCCGTCACGTTGGTGACCACGCGCGGCGATGCCTCGACGGGCGAAATCGGCGTCGGCTTCTACAAGGCGCTGCCGGTCGCGACGCAGCCGATCAGCCAGGCGATCCTGACCAAGGACGGCAAGGTCGCCGCCTTCGGCCTGCACTGCCGCGGCGTGACCTCCATGGCGCGCACGTCGGACCCCAACTCCGCCAACTCGCAATTCTTCCTGATGCGCGACCGCGCCGAGCATCTGGACACGCAATACTCCATCTGGGGCAGCAGCGTTCTGGGTCGCGAGCATCTGGAAAAGTTCAACATCGGCACGGTCGGTGATGGTCCGTTCGAGCCGGACATGATGACCAAGGTCCGCGTGGCGTCGGACGTCTCCGAGGCAACCCGCCCGACGGTTCAGGTGTTGGACACGGGCAGCGACGCCTTCTCCAGCTGGATCGCGACACAGACTTACGAAGACATCTGCGACGTCGAACTCCCGACGCGCACGAAATAGGGACACCCATGTCAGACACACTCACACTCACCGTCGATACGCAGAACGGCGAAACCGGCGACATCGTCATCAAGATGCGCCCCGACCTCGCGCCGAAACATGTCGAGCAGATCTCCATGCTGGCCAAGGATGGCTTCTATGACGGGCTCGTCTTCCACCGCGTCATCGACGGCTTCATGGCCCAGGGCGGCTGCCCGGACGGCACCGGCATGGGCGGCTACAAGAAGCAGATCAAGGCCGAGTTCAACAAGCACCCGCATCTGCGCGGCGTCTGCTCCATGGCGCGCAGCTCCAACCCGAACAGCGCGTCTTCGCAGTTCTTCATCTGCCTCGACGACGCGCAATTCCTCGACGGACAATACACCGTCTGGGGCGAGGTCGAGAGCGGCATGGACGTCGTGGACAACATTCCCAAGGGCGAGCCGCCGCGCTATCCCGGCAAGATCGTGAAGGCGACCGTTTCCTAGGGAGCGCGCTGTCCAGCCATGGACGTCAACCTCTTCGACTTCGACCTGCCGGAGGACCGCATCGCCCTCCGGCCCGCACAGCCGCGCGACTCCGCGCGGCTTTTGCGCGTGGGAGACACGCTCTCTGACCATGTCGTGACCGATCTGCCCGCGCTGTTGCAGCCGGGCGATCTGCTGGTGTTGAACGACACGCGCGTCTTTCCGGCCGCGCTCGTCGGCTCGCGGCCCGCGCGCGCCAAGGGCGGCGGCGGAGACGTCACGGTCGGCATCAACCTGCTGGAAGGCGAGGGGGCGGAGTGGTCCGCCTTTGTTCGTCCGGCCAAGCGATTGCGGGCGGGAGACACGCTGCATTTCGGCGGGCTGAACGCGGAGGTGCTGTCGCGCGATGGCGGCGCGGTGCGCCTGCGTTTCGACCGAGACGGCGAAGCGCTGAAGACTGCGCTGAATGCCGTCGGCGCCATGCCGCTGCCCCCCTATATCGGGCGTAGGCGCGGCGTGGATGAACGCGACGCCTCCGACTACCAGACGGTCTATTCAGACCCGTCCAAGGACGCATCTGTCGCCGCGCCCACGGCGGGCCTTCACTTCACGCCCCAGCTGTTTGCGGCGCTGGGTGAGCGCGGGGTGGAGATCACCCGCGTCACGCTCCACGTCGGGGCAGGCACTTTTCTGCCTGTTAGCGCGGACGACACGGACGACCACGCCATGCACACCGAAGTCGGCGAAATCGGCGAGCAGGCAGCAGACGCCGTCAATCGCGCCCGCTCGGAAGGACGCCGCGTCATCGCCGTTGGCACGACAAGCCTGCGCACTCTGGAAGGCGCGGCCATGACCGATGGACGCCTGGAGCCGCAGACCATCGCCACCAATATCTTCATCGTGCCGGGCTACGAGTTCAAGGTCGTGGACGGCCTGATGACCAACTTCCACCTGCCGCGCTCCACCCTCTTCATGCTCGTCAGCGCGCTGGCGGGGCTGCCGCGCATGCAGGCGGCCTATGCCCATGCCATCGAGAGCGGCTACCGTTTCTACTCCTACGGCGACTCCAGCCTGATCTGGAAAGCCTGATGGCCGTCTTTCCATTCGACATCGACGCCACCGAGGGCCGCGCGCGCACGGGAGCCTTGCGCACCCCGCGCGGCGACATCCGCACGCCCGCCTTCATGCCGGTCGGCACGGCGGCGACGGTGAAGGGCGTTTATATGGATCAGGTCCGCCAAGCCGGCGCGGACATCATTCTCGGTAACACCTACCACCTCATGCTGCGCCCCGGTGCGGAGCGGGTGGCGGAGCTGGGCGGCTTGCACAAATTCTCCGGCTGGAATGGTCCCATGCTCACCGATTCGGGCGGCTTCCAGGTCTGGAGCCTGTCCAAGCTGCGCAAGATGAGCGAGCAGGGCGTGGAGTTCCAGAGCCATATCGACGGGAGCAAGCACATGCTCTCGCCCGAACGCTCCATGGAAATCCAGGCCGAGCTGCTCGGCGCGGACATCTGCATGCAGTTCGATGAGTGCACCAACTTCCCGGCGACTCACGACGAGGCCCGCGCCAGCATGGAACTTTCCTTGCGCTGGGGACAGCGGAGCATCGATGCCTTCGGCGACCGCCCGGACCAGACGCTCTTCGCCATCGTGCAGGGCTCCGTCTATGAAGACCTGCGCGCCGAAAGCGCGGCCAAGTCCATCGCGGCGGGCGGCTATGGTGGCTATGCAGTGGGCGGGCTGGCCGTGGGGGAGGGGCACGAGACCATGTGCAAGGTTCTGGAGTTTACAACGCCGCATCTGCCTGCGGATCGCCCGCGCTACCTGATGGGTGTCGGCAAACCCATCGACATCGTGCGCGCCGTGGAGCGCGGCATCGACATGTTCGATTGCGTCATTCCCACGCGCTCCGGCCGCCATGGCCAGGTCTGGACGGATCGCGGACCGTATAACATCAAGCGGGCGGAGTTTGCGGCCGATGACAGCCCGCTTGACGCGGCAATCGACTGCCCGGCCTCGCGCAACTATTCGAAAGCCTATATCCACCACCTCATCCGGTCCAAGGAGATGCTGGGACAGATGATCCTGTCCTGGCACAATATCGCCTATTTCGAGGACCTGATGGCCCGCATCCGCGCCCATATCCGGGCCGGGACCTTCACGGAATTTGCGCGCGCGTTCGGCGAAAATTGGGACGGCTGATCGGCACTGCTAACTGCGTCCATTTAGGCGTTTGCGAGGCTTGACGATGGGCAGGCGCGCCCCTAACTAGCGCTCGCTTCGCACCGGAGACATTCGGTGTCGGACCACCTCGCCGTCATTGGCAAGCGCCCATAGCTCAGTTGGTAGAGCGCCTCACTTTTAATGAGGATGTCCACGG
>JAHDEU010000224.1:0-2965 GCA_020628635.1 Hellea sp.
CGACGTCACACTTTACCCCTCCGTCACCCCTCGCTGCGCTCGTGGCGACACCTCCGCTAAAAGGGGAGGAATTTTTGGAAGTGCACCCATCAGTTCACACCTTACCTGCGCAACGCCGCATGGCATGGAGCACCGGACCACCCCACCTGCCGACACCATTTGACTTCCCACCTTCGCCGGCCCACAGGCGCGCACAGATGACGGACCGCGGCACGCGCGGGTCCGGGGACTGAAAACGGGTCCCGCGACACTGCTTTTCTATCTCTCGCCGCGTATGATTGCCCGGCCATCACGCGCATTCGCGCAGAAATTCTCACATGACCACCTTTACCGACCTCGCCCTGGCCGAGCCGCTCGAACGCGCGCTCGAGGCTTCGGGCTATGACACCCCTTCTCCCATCCAGGCGCAGGCCATTCCACACCTGCTCCAGGGCCGCGACCTGCTGGGCATTGCGCAGACGGGGACGGGCAAAACGGCCGCCTTCGCTCTGCCAACGCTGGACCACATCGTGGAGGAAGAACGCGACCCGCCCAAGCGCGGCGCGCGCGTGCTCGTACTCGCCCCGACACGCGAACTCGTCGCGCAGATCGCGGACAGCTTCCAGACATATGGCCGCTTCATCGACTATCTGTCCGTGCAGCGCGTCGTCGGCGGCGTCGCCATCGGCCCGCAGATCAAGAAGCTGGTCGGCGGCTCCGACATCCTCGTGGCCACGCCGGGCCGGTTGATCGACCTGCTCGACCGCAAGGCGATTTCGCTGAAGGAAGTCGAAGTCCTGATCCTCGACGAGGCTGACCAGATGATGGATATGGGCTTCATCCACGCGCTGAAGAAGATCGTGCCGCTGCTGGGCGAGGACCGCCAGACGCTGATGTTCTCCGCCACACTGCCGCCCAAGATCGTGCAGCTGTCCAAGCAGTTCCTGACCGACCCCGTGCGCGTCACGGTGAGCCCGCCCAACTCCACAGCCGAGCGCGTCGAGCAGACCATGATCTATGTTGAGAAGGAGGCCAAGCCGATGCTGCTGGCCGACACGCTCCTGCAGCCGGACGTCGGCCGCGCGCTGGTCTTCACGCGCACGAAGCACGGCGCGGACCGGGTCGTGAAACGACTGGCGACGGCCGGGCTCGCGGCGGTCGCGATCCACGGCAACAAGAGCCAGGGTCAGCGCACGCGCGCGCTGGACGCCTTCAAGAGCGGCGCGGTCAACATTCTCGTTGCGACTGACGTGGCCGCGCGGGGCATCGACATTCCCGAGATCACCCATGTCATCAATTATGAGATCCCGAATGTGGCCGAGCAATATGTCCACCGCATCGGCCGCACGGGCCGTGCCGAACGGTCGGGCCGCGCGATCGCCTTCGTGGCGTCGGATGAGCGCCCCTACCTGAAGGACATCCACAAGCTGCTTGACGAGACAATCACCGTCGAGGAGATGCCCGCCGACATGGAGGCCCGCATCAAGGCGATACGCGCGCGTCCGAAGATCGACGTGGTGCGACTTGCGCCGGAGCAGAACCAGCGCAAGGGCCGCGGCAAGTCGCGCAAGCGCGGCGGGGGCAGGAACGGCGAGCGTCCGCAAGGCCGCGGGCCCAAAGGCAAGCGTTCCGGCCGAGAGGACAATGCGGGCCAGCCACGCCCGACCAGCAAGCCGCGCGGCAAATCTTCGTCCAAGGCCAGGTCCGACGATGGCCGCATGACCGGCGGTGCCAAGGACGGTTATCGCGGCCGCGTGTCCAAGCCATCCGACGCAGACAAGCCGTCCGGCACCCGCTCGACCACCCGCAAGCCTGCGCCCCGGCGCGAAAGCAAGCCAGCCTCCGCATCGGAGCGGTCGGCAAAACCGGCCTCCAAGCCTGCCTCCAAGCCAAAGGATGATTCCCGCCGTCGTCGTGCTCCGTCCCGGGGTGGCCTCAAAGGCGGAGGCCAGCCGCCCAAGCGTCGTCAGCGCTGATTGAGCCCGGATCCCATTAACCAAGACCACCCGAGCGCGTTAATTATAACCGCTTTGAATCCGGCACGATCTCGTCGGTGGCTGCGACGAAAAAACCACTTTAGGGCGCAGATTTTCCTTAGATCAGGCCACTGGGGTCTTGCGCCCTCTGTCATGTTAAGGTTGTGTTCACACTATCGGAAGGCTGCGGTTGGCTCAGGGGAGACAACGGGGCACGCGGCTTTCAGGGATAGTGGGGAACAGTCATGGCTCGTTTTTTCTTTGGCGGCTTCGGCGCCGATACGGTTCTGGGCACCAGCGGAACTGACTTCGTTTTCGGATTTGGCGGCGACGACGTCATCGACACGGGTGCGGGCAATGACCTGATCTTTGCGGGCTCGGGCAATGATACGGTCCGGGCGGGCACCGGAAACGACACGGTCTTCGCCAGCCGCGGCAATGACATCGTATATGGCGGCGCGGGCAATGACCGGCTGTTCGGCGGCTCCGGCGACGATTTCGTCGATGGCGGCGACGGCAATGACTATCTCTCGGGGTCGCGCGGCACGGATGTGCTGATCGGCGGATCGGGTGACGACAATGTCTATGGCGGGTCGGGACAGGACCTCCTCTACGGCGGCGCGGGCTATGACCGCGTCTTCGGCCAGAGCGGCAACGACACGCTGGTCTTCGGCACGGAAGATGCGGGCGGACGGCGCAATGACTACTATAGCGGCGGCCGTGGCACGGACACGCTTGTGCTGGAAATCACGGCGGACGAGTTCGCCAGCCATGCCTTCGCCGACGATTTCGCCGCCTTCCAGAGCTATATCGACGGCGGCTCGCGCGGCAACTTCACCTTCGACGCCATCGCGCTCACCGTGCGCAGCATCGAGGTCTTCAGCGTCTTCATCGACGGTGTGGAGGTGGACCCGGCGGATGCGGGACCAGACGATGGCGGAACGGACCCCGATCCGGTCGCTGTGGACGACGCGGACACCCTCGACGAGAATGGCACGGCCACGGGCAAT
>JAHDEU010000224.1:2975-4362 GCA_020628635.1 Hellea sp.
GTGCTGTCCAATGACACGGACGCGGCAGGCCGTACGGTCACGCTGGTGACAGACGTTGCGGAAGGTTCGCTCACCTTGGCAGCCGACGGCAGCTACAGCTTCGCGACCGGTACGGCGTTCGATGATCTCGGCGCGGGCGAAAGCCGCGACGTGTCCTTCACCTATTCCATCGACGGCACGGACCAGACCGCGACCGTCACCCTGACCGTCACGGGCACGAACGACGCGCCCACTGTGGGCGCAGCTTTGACGGCCACGGCTTCCGAAGACGGAGCGAGCGTGTCGCTCGGCCTGCTGAGCGGCGCGGCAGACGCGGACAGCGCGACGCTCTTCGTGACATTGGATGAGGACCTGCCCGCCGGGCTGACCCTGTCCGGCTCCGTCCTGACGCTCGACCCGACCGACGCCGCCTTCCAGGCCCTCGCGGCCGGAGAGCCTGCCGAGATCACCGTCACTTATGTTGTCGAAGACGGCGCAGGCGGCCGCACGCCGCAAAGCGCGACCTTCACCGTCACGGGCACGAATGACGCGCCCACGGTCGAGGCCGCGCTGAGCGCAAATGCAACCGAGGGCGGCGAGGCCGTCACGGTCGATCTGCTTGCCGGTGCGTCCGACGTGGACGCGGGCGACACGCTGTCTGTCCGGTTCGAAGGCGAACTGCCGGCAGGCGTGACTGTCGAGGGTACGACTCTGACGTTCGATCCGTCCGACTCCGCTTATGACGCCCTCGCGGCGGGCGAGCCCGCAACCGTGGTGGTCGAGTTCCTTGTGGTTGACGCATCGGGCGCGACTGTTGCGCAGTCGGTCACATTCTCGCTGACGGGCACGAACGATGCGCCGACCGTCGAAGCTGCGCTGAGTGCGCCCGCGACCGAAGGTGGCGACGTCGTCAGCGTCGACCTGCTGGAAGGCGCCTCCGACGCGGACGCGGGCGACACGCTGTCGGTTGTGGTGGGCGAAGATCTGCCCGCAGGTGTGACGCTCTCGGGCACGACGCTGACACTTGATCCAGCCGATCCTGCCTACGACTCCCTTGCCGCTGGCGAGCCTGCCACAGTCGTGGTGGACTTCCTCATAGCTGATGCATCCGGCGAAACCGTGCCTCAGAGCGTCACCTTCAATCTCACGGGCACGAATGACGCCCCCGTCGTCCAAGCCGCTCTGAGCGCCCCCGCCACGGAAGGCGGCGAAGCTGTGACCGTCGATCTGCTCGCTGGCGCATCCGATGCGGATGCGGGCGATATGCTGTCGGTTGTGGTCGGTGAAGACTTGCCCGCAGGTGTGACGCTCTCCGGCACGACGCTCACGCTTGATCCGTCCGACACTGCCTACGACTCCCTCGCCGAGGGCGAGCCCGCCACGGTCGTGGTGGACTTCCTGATCGTCG
>JAHDEU010000225.1 GCA_020628635.1 Hellea sp.
AAGGACAGCGTGTCGTCGTCCGGGTCCGTGCCCGACGCCGTCAGCGTCACCGTCTGCTGCGGTGCCCCTGCGGAGAAGTCGGCGCGCTCATTCGTGTCGTCCTGCGCGGTGACAGACGGTGCGCGGTTGGGCGCAGGCGTGAATTCGAGGGTGACCGTATCCATGTCGGTCTGGCCGAGATCATCTGTCACCGTCACCTCGATCACGACCGTTCCCGCCGTGGCGGGCTGGGTCACCGTCGCGGTCGGGCCGGACGCATCGATGCTCACTGCCGGACCGCTGAGCTGCGCAAAGGCATATTGCAGCGTCAGCCCTTCGGGGTCCGTGGAGTTGGACGCATCCAGCGACACGGTGACCGGAGTATCCCCCGATGGGGCCAGCGCCACCGTCTGGTTCGCGCCCGCATCCGCAGTCGGAGCCCCGTCCGCGGCGTAGACGATGGACACCGTGTCCGTGTCGCTCTCTCCGTCCGGATCGGTTGCCGTCACCTGGAAGGTCAGCGTCGTCGGCGTGGTCGAACGCGGCGGATCGCTGACCGAGATGGCGAAATTGCCGGACTTGGACGCGGGCTGCGTGGTGACCGTCGGCCCGCCCGTCTGCACCCACGCATAGGTCAGCGCATCGCCGTCGGGATCGGTCGAGGCGGACGCATCGAGGATGGCGGGCTGTCCGTCGCTGGCGGACGCCGTCTGGTCCGGGCCTGCATCCGCGACCGGTGCGCGGTTGGGTTGAACAGCGGCATACACGATGGATACGTCGTCGGTCGTCTCCCCTCCCCGGCCGTCACGCACGGTCAGACGGAACGTCAGAGTGGTCGGGGTTGGGCTGGAGGGCGGGTCACCCACGCGCAGGCGCGCGCCGTTTGTCCCCGCCACGACCTGCAGCGGCACGGTGGGACCCGCGATCTGACGCCACTCATAGGAGAGCGCATCGCCATCAGGATCCGATGAACTGCTGCCGTCTACAAAGGCGAACACCCCGTCCTGCGTCACGCCTGTCTGGTCCGGCCCGGCATTGGCGACAGGCGCGCGGTTGTTCTGTCCCGGGTTGTTGATGATATCTGCACAGACGCCGCCAGCATCCAGCATAACCTGGCTCGGAACGGGCGACAGGCCGATCACCCGCGCCGGCATGGGCGACGCCGGACCGACATCCAGAAAACCGATCTGGATCGGAAGAGCGTAGCTGCCCGCAGGCAAGGTGGAGCCGTTATCAATGGACGTTTCGCGGCCAACCCGCGGCTGCACCACGGCTGACCGCACGAGTACATTGCCATCGCCATCAGCCAGGATGCGTTGGACCTCGTCGCGGTTCAGAACGTTGTCGACGAACTCGCCGAATACGATGAACCCATTGCCTCGGAGACCGCAACCATTTGCGCCCGCATTGGCGACGAAGCTTTGCGCGTTGCGCCGCACCTCAGCAGCCTGGGCGGCACCTGCCGTGCCCAGCAGAACAGTGGACAGGACAGTGGAGGCCAGCAGGGCAGGCACGCTCCGGCCGGAGCGGTGGTTGAATTTGGACATGATATTGTTTCCCGAAGAGTTCAGGCAGGGTCGTCCCCCGACGCCCTTTCGCCTGCCCGTTTCAGGTTGCGCCCCGTCCCGGTGCACTTTGGTTAAATATTGCTCGCGGGTTGCGCATCGCATATTCATGTAGTGCGGCGCGAACGGGGCCGCGCTAGGCCCGGAGGACGCGCGGCGGGCTGGTTTGAGCTGCAGCGCACAGGCGGGCGCCATGACAGACGACACGACACGAACGGGCATTGGGGGCGAGCGCGACAGGGCCGAGCCCGTCGCGATGCTGCAGCCACTCCCTACTCCCTCGCGCGCGGGAGCGGCGGGCACGCTGCTGCTGGCACTGCTGCTTGGCGCGGTGCTGGGTGCGGGCGCGCTCGCCTTTGGCTTGGACGCGCTGCCCGCGCGCGCCGTCCCGCAGAGCCCCGCGCTTCCCGCAAGCGCCTACTCCACTCCGGGCATGGACCGGCTGAACGGCTATCGCTGCGACAAGGCGGAAACCAAGACGATCATATTGGGCGGCCGCGAGGACGGCTTCGTGCGCGATGCATCCGACCCCGACACCCTGCCCCGCCCTGGCGATCTGCGCACCGTGGTCGCGGAACGGGAGGGTGGCAACGGCGCGGTCGGCGCGGACCGCCCTTATGACGACACCGGGCTGGACAACATGCTGCTGGACCGTTTCGCCCTGCCGCGCCGGACCGCGCATGGCATCATGGTCGTGCGGTTGGACGAGCGCTCGTCCAAGCCCAACGACACGCTGGGCCTTGGCAATATCATCGACCGCATCGACATCGCGCATAACTGGTCCTCGCTCATATCGGAACTCGGTGACGCCCCCGGCGTGACGGTCAGGCGCGATGCGCTTCCGGGCAAGCTGGTCGAGATCGACCTGTCCGCGATCGACTTCCCGCGCCGACCCACCTTGCAGGGCGGGTTGAACCCGCAGGCGCACGCCACGCTGATGAGCTATATCCGGACCGGCGAGGGCGAGACGGCCGACCTGCAATTCTCCGTCATCGACGACACGGCGGTGGATTTCGTCGGCTTCGCGCTGTGCGAGGAGCCGTCCGAGCATCGCGGCTTCTCGCTCTTCGTGGAGCCGGTCGAGACCGACCCGGAGCTGCTGCACATGATATGCAGAGGCCCGGACGGGACGAATTGCGATCCCAATGGCGGCGACATGCCGTGCGCGGCCGAACTGCCGCTGGCATGCTTTCGGCGGGGCGGGGTCGCCGTGCCGCAGACCCTGGGCGTGACGGCATCGCGGTCCTGGTCCGGCGGCCATATCGACTTCACCGAGCCCGTCCGGGGTTCCAGCTTCGAAAGCCGCGAGCAGGCGCAGGCGCTCTGCCGCGCGCGCTTCGGCGACGACTGGCGCGTGGCGGACTACCATGACGGGCGCACCCACCGGACCATCATCGCGCGCGGGACACCGGATGTGTCGAGAGCCTGGGTCGATGCGCGGTTGCAGCAATATGGGAGCTGCTGGCCCAGGGGTGAGGACTATGCGGACGTCTTAGACGAGCCCGCGCAATGAGCGGGGCCTCTGGGAGCGAGATCGTGCGCATCGGCGTGCTCGAAGACGATCCGCTGATGCGCGATTACCTGGTGCAGACCATTGCGGCGCATCCCGACTTCACCCTGGTTTTTGCCGAAGCGACCTTGCGCGCGGCGCGGGCGGCCGCCGAGGCGGCGGACACGCTCGACATCTGCCTGGTCGATCTGCAGCTGCCCGACGGCAATGGCACGGACTTCGTGCGCGACATGAGGGAGCGCCACGGCGCGCATGCGTTGATCCTCACCGTGCTGGGCGACAAGACGTCCGTGCTGTCGGCATTCCAGTCGGGCGCGGCGGGCTACCTGCTCAAGGACAGCGCGCCGGAGCAGATCGCCAGCCACATCCGCCAGACCATGAGCGGCGCCAACCCGGTCGACGCGCAGGTCTCGACCCATCTGCTGAGTGCGGTGAGGGGCGCGCCGGAGTCTGAGCCGAGCGCAGCGCCCTCGCCATTGTCAGATCGCGAAACGCAAGTGCTGACCCTCTTCGCCAAGGGCCTGTCCTACCGCGAAAGCGCGCAAACCATCGGTGTGTCGCCCAACACCATCAACCACTATGTCAAATCGATCTATGGCAAGCTGGACGTGAACTCGCGGAATGAGGCCGTGTTCGAGGCGATGCAGCAGGGTTGGATCACGCCGTAGGGATCGCGTGACCACGAGAAAGGCCCCGGCCATGAAGGCCGGGGACAAATTTTTAATTTCAAATATGTGCCCTGCTCCCGGCCCTTGTGGCCGGGACCTTTCACGTATCTCTAGGACTTGGCGCCCTCCCGCACCGGCAACCTTAGCGCATAGCCCAGCCCGCGGCCGTCCAGTCCCGGCTCCACTGTCAACATCGCTCCCAGCAGCTCCGCGCGGCGGCGCAGATTGGCGAGGCCCCGCCCCTCCCGCACGCTCGCATCCAGCCCCGTGCCGTTGTCCGAAATGAACAGGCCGAAGCCCGGCTGCGTGTCGGGGTCGCTGATCTCGATGCGCACGCGGCTCGCGCCGGAATGGCGCACGATGTTGGTCACGGCCTCCTGCATGAAACGGAACAGGTGCAGCGTGCCGCCCGTGTCGATGCGGTGGGAGACGCGCTCCGCCGGTTGCACCCAATCCAGCGCGATCCCGGCCGCGCGGAGCTGCGCTTCGGCGCGCGCGCGGAAGGTGGACAGCGCATAGCCCAGATCGTCGCCCGTATGGTCCATGGCGTCCACGACGAGGCGCAGGTCGTGCAGCCCGGCCTGCAGCTCGGA
>JAHDEU010000226.1 GCA_020628635.1 Hellea sp.
GGGGAGGTGGGCCGCAAGCGCGCCAGCGCTTGAGGGTCGGAGGGGTGACGCAAATATAAGCCGCGCAACGCGCGCCCTTTTACCCCATAGCCGCGACCGGATCATCCCCCTCCGCGACCCGCGCCAAATACCCCCGCGCCCACTCAGGCATCCGCTCCTCCTCCGGGTCATAGACCGGCCAGGGCGACAGAGCGGTCCGCCTCACCAGCCGCCCGATCCGCCGCCATTCCGGATCATGCGCCCAGCGGTCGCGGCGCTGGCGGGCGGGTGCGTGCTCGGAGAACTCCCTCTCCATCAGCCGCGTGAACTTGGCGACGAACTTCAGCGCCAGCGGAATGCGCGCCGCGCGCCAGCTGCCGGGATAGAGATGCTGGAAGAGCCGCACGGCCGTTGCCTCGTGCTCGATCTCCTCGCAGAAATGCCATATCAAGAGCGCCGAGACGCGCGGGTCCGCACCCTCGAACAGCGTGTCCCGCGTCTCTATCATGTGCCGCGCCACGGCCGGGAGCACGCCTTCGAGCACGGCGGCAAAGCCGAGCCGAGCCTTGAGCGAGCGTCCGCCGAACAGTTCCTCGCACAGCGCATCGACGCGGTCCTGCGTGCCGCCCAGCTCGGGATGCGCCTCGACCAGCGCGCGGGCGTGGGAGCGGTGCGCGGCGGAGTGGACGGCTTCCTGGGCGATGAAAGCCTTGGCTTCGTCGTGGAGCTCCGCGTCCTCGATCAGTGGCAGGCTTTCCCTCACTGCGTGGACCACCATGCGCTCGAACGCGACCGCGCCGAAGCTGGTCGCATTGCCGATGGCCGACAGGGCGGGCGATGGATGCCAGTGGAACGACACGCCGTCGAAATCGAAGGCCGGGCGGCGTATGGTGAGCGGGTGGGACACGCTGCTCTAACCGCCGCGCGGCCCTGCCGTTCCCCGCCCCGTTGACGTGCCGCACCCCCGCGCCCACATCATGCCCATGAGCAACGATACCCCCACTTTGTCCCTTGGGCACGACGACTACCTGCGCGAGCGCTGGCGCTCCACGACCATCCTGTCCGTGCGCAAGAACGGCAAGGTCGTCGTGGTCGGCGACGGCCAGGTCAGCGCGGGCAACACCGTGATGAAGGGCAAGACCCGCAAGGTGCGGCGCATCGGAAAAGGCGGCAATGTGCTCGCCGGTTTCGCGGGCGCGACGGCCGACGCCTTCGCCCTGCTGGAGCGGCTGGAAGCCAAGATCGAAGCCTATCCCGACCAGCTCGCCCGCGCCTGCGTGGAGCTGACCAAGGACTGGCGGACGGACAAATACCTGCGCAACCTCGAAGCCATGCTGATCGTGGCCGACGCCGACGGCACCTATGTGCTGACCGGCAATGGCGATGTGGTGGAGCCGGATGAGGGCGTCGTCGCGATCGGGTCCGGCGGCAACTACGCCTATGCGGCGGCGCTGGCGATGGCGGAGTATGAGGACGATCCGGAGGTTATCGCGCGGAAAGCGATGGCGGTGGCGGACCGGATTTGTGTGTTCACGAACGGGAATCTCACGACCGAGACCATTGGCTGACCACAGCGGATAAACCCGCTCCGTAGGCACGCCGATCAAGTCGGCGGGTAAACTCCGCCGAAGGGGCTGTAGTGGTTTATCCGCTAGCGTCCGAGGAACGAGGACCGTCGAGCGTAGCTCGAACCCCGCCTTATGGGGCGGGACGAGCGCGCAGCGGTCGCGTCCTATGGTCCGCCTGACGGCGGTCTCTTGTGTTTCGTCACCCCTCCGACCTTGTGTCGCTGACGCTCCACAAGCCCACCTCCCCTTTCAGGGGAGGAGATTTGATGTTTGGCTATTCGTTTTTATTCCTCCCCAGAAAGGGGAGGTGGGCCGCAAGCGCGCCAGCGCTTGAGGGTCGGAGGGGTGACGCAACAAAAAAGCCGGGCGCGAGTCCGACCTTCCCAATCGACCGCTTCGCGATCGTCCCGGCGGATGCGCCGGGGTTCAAACTTCGTTTGACGGTCCTTGTGCCTCGGACGCTAACAGAAACACCACTACAGCCCCTACGGCGGAGTTTACCCGCCGACTTGATCGGCGTGCCTTCGGAGCGGGTGTTTCCGTTGTGTCGAGGCCGGGTGGGCTTATTTATATTTGACGCTGCACCCATAAGGCTGCGTATCGCTCTGCGCGACCGCACGGCCTGCATCCATGTCCGCCAGCGCCGCGCGCACATAGTTCTTCGCGCCGTCCACGGTCGCGGGGTTGGCCGAGCGGTTGTCGTCGATGGCGCCTTGGTAGACCAGCGTCTGGCTCTCATCGATGATGTACATGTGCGGCGTGGTGCGGGCCGCAAAGGCCTGGCCCATGACGCCCTCGCCGTCGAGCACGACGGCCGTCGGCGCGGCGCCGCGATTGGTGGTCAGCGCATTGGCCTCGGAGCCGGACACATAGCCCTGCTTGCCGGGGGCGGAGCTGATGACGGACAGCCAGACGGTGTCGCCGTCAGCGGTCGCGTCCTTCTGCAGGCTCTGCATGTTGTCGGTGGAGTAGTGCTTCTTCACATAGGGGCAGCCGTCATTGGTCCATTCCAGCACGACGCGCTTTCCGGCGAAATCCGACAGGTTGTGGGAGGTGCCGTTGCTGTCCACGACGGTCATGTCGGAGACAGAGGAGCCGGTGGCGATCTTGGCGGCAGCCGCGGGGGCGATGGCGAGGGCGGCGATGGCCGTGGCGGTGAATAGGGTTTTCATGGGGGTTCTCCTGACTAGCTGGACGTCATCCTTCGAGCGTGTCCAATAGCATATCTACGGTCAGGATTTGAGGCAGGACTTCAGCTCTCACGGAATTGTCACCTGCCGGAAAGTAAAGATAGAGCGGCACGCCCGCGCGGCCGTAGCTTTCCAGCTCCGCGCGGATGGTCTCGTTCTTGTTGGTCCAGTCGGCGATGAGGAAGGCGGTGTTTGTGCGTTTGAACGCGTCCTGGACTTCGGCGCGGGACAGGGTGGCGCGCTCATTGACCTTGCAGGTGACGCACCAATCGGCCGTGAAGTCCACGAAGACGGGGCGGCCCTCGGAGCGCAGCTCGGCCACGCGCTCCGGGCTCCAGGCGTCGGCCGTCTTGGTGGTGGGTTCACTGGCCGCGCCCGCTCTGAATGAACCAATCTCGAAAAGCAGGGCCACAGCTCCGACGACGGAGGCGACCGCCGCGATTCTGCTCTTCACCCCGAACCGCGCGAGCCACACGGCCAGCGCAATCAGCAACATGCCGAGCAGCACGACTGCGGCTCCGTCCGTGCCCGCCTGGTTGGACACGACCCAGACCAGCCAGATCGCGGCGGCGAACATGGGGAAGCTCAGGGCCTCCCTCATCCGCACCATCCACGGGCCGGGCTTGGGGAATTTGGCGAGCAGTCCCGGCGCATAGGCCAGCAGCACGAAAGGCGCGGCGAAGCCTGCGGCAAGGGCCGCGAAGACGGCGATTGTCGCCAGCGCCGGGGCGACCAGTGCATAGCCGATCGCGCCCGCCATGAAGGGCGCGGTGCAGGGCGTGGCGACCAGCACGGCCAGCGCGCCGACGAAGAACGAACCCGTCCGCCCGCCGCGACCGGCCAGCGAGGCTCCGGTCCCCTGATAGGCTCCGCCCGCGACTTCGAACGCGCCGATCAGGTTCAGCCCGACGGCAAAGAGCAGCAGCGCCAGCGCGCCGACCACGATCGGGTTCTGCAGCTGGAAACCCCAGCCCAGCGCATTGCCGCCGGCCTTGAGCGCGAGCAGCACGCCGACCAGCAGGGCGAAAGTCGCGAAGACGCCCAAAGCATAGGCCCACGCCTCGCCGCGCATGGCCGAGCGTTCCGCGTGTGCGGTCTTGGCGAGCGACAGCGCCTTGAGCGAGATCACCGGAAACACGCAAGGCATGAGATTGAGGATCAGCCCGCCAAGGAAAGCGCCCAGCAGCGCGCCGAGAATGCCGATCCGTGCGGGAGCGGTCGTGTCTCCTGAACCGGACGGCGCGGCTGCCAGACCGAGAGAGGCATTCGGCGTCGCCTCCACCAGCACGCCCACGCGCTCACCGCCGCGCTCGAATGCGAGCAGCCCGCTCTGGTCGCCCGTGAACCCCTCGTCCCAGCCGAAGCTCGCGGGGACAGATAGTGCTAGGCCATCATCCGTGACGCTCACCTCCTGCGGTGCGGAGTGGTTCAGCAGCGTGTTGTCATAGGGGAAGAAATAGGCCTTGCTGAAATCTCCCTCCGGCAGGTCGGTGAATTCGATACGCAGGGTGTCGCCGATCTTTTCCATCGCGCCGGTGGCAGGGAAAGGCTTTGGTGCGTCGTCGAGGGCTTG
>JAHDEU010000227.1 GCA_020628635.1 Hellea sp.
TTCGCAGGCCTCGGCTCGCGCGAACAGGTGTGGATGAGCCATGGCGACCGTGTCAGCGTCATGCCGGACGGCTTTGATATCATTGCGAAAAGCCCGAACGCGCCGCTCGCCGCTATCGCGGATGAGGCGCGGCGCTTCTACGGCGTGCAATTCCACCCCGAGGTCGTGCACACCACGAATGGCGCGCGCATGCTGCGCAACTTCACCCACGACATTGCGGGCTTCAAGGGCGACTGGACCATGGCGGCCTTCAAGGGCGAGATGATCCAGGCGATCCGGGACCAAGTTGGCGACGGCAAGGTCATCTGCGGACTGTCTGGCGGCGTCGATAGCTCGGTCGCGGCTGTGCTGATCCACGAGGCCATCGGCGATCAGTTGACCTGCGTTTACGTTGACACCGGCATGATGCGAAAAGGCGAGAGCGACCAGGTCACGCGGCTGTTCCGCGACCACTACAACATCCCGCTGATCCATGTGGACGCGGAGGACGAGTTCCTGAACCTGCTGGACGGCGTCAGCGACCCGGAGCGCAAGCGCAAGATCATCGGCGGAACTTTCATCGATATCTTCGAGCGCGAGGCCAAGAAGATTGGCGGAGCGAAGTTCCTCGCCCAAGGAACGCTCTATCCCGATGTCATAGAGTCCGTGTCTTTCGACGGCGGTCCCAGCGTCACCATCAAGTCCCACCACAATGTCGGAGGCCTGCCGGAGCGCATGGATCTCGAGCTGGTCGAGCCACTGCGCGAGCTGTTCAAGGACGAGGTGAGGGAGCTGGGCCGCGAGCTAGGCCTGCACGCCGACTTCGTGGAGCGCCATCCATTCCCCGGACCCGGCCTTGCCATTCGCTGCCCCGGCGAGATCACCAAGACGCGGCTGGACATCCTGCGCGAGGCCGATGCGATCTATCTCGACCAGATCAGAAAGCACGGGCTTTACAATGACATCTGGCAGGCTTTTGCGGTGCTTCTGCCCGTGCAGACGGTCGGCGTGATGGGTGATCAGCGGACCTATGACTTCGTGCTAGCCTTGCGGGCGGTGACGTCCACCGACGGCATGACGGCGGATTATTATCCATACAGCCACGAGTTCCTGGGCGAGACAGCGACCCGGATCATCAACGAGGTGCGCGGCGTGAACCGCGTGGTGTATGACGTGACCTCCAAGCCGCCCGGAACGATCGAGTGGGAATAGGGTAACGCATCTGGGCTCGCCCGTCTGACGTCGCCGTAACTTGCCCGGGTCCGTGGGCGGTGGCATGAGTGTCGTCCTCGCGCATCGGCGCGCCGACAGGTAGTGGCAACAGCATGATCAGACGCGCCCTTCTCGCAACGCTGAGCCTCCTCCTGCTGTCCGCATTCAGCTTTCTGACCTGGCCGGAGGCGGATTACAAACGCTGGCAGCCGGACGCGGAATACCTCGCCCAGGTCGCAACCTACGACGTGCCGGAATTCCCCGCCGATTGGCGGACCACGCTCTACACGACCACGGACGGCACGCGCCTGCGTTGGGGCGAAACCTCCAACCGCGACACAGCGAGAGCGACCTTGGTCATCGTGCCCGGCTATACAGCCACGCTCGATATGTATGGCGAGCATGTGGGACTGCTCCGGCGGCGCGGATACCACGTCATGGCCGTGGACCTACGGGGGCAGGGCATGAGTGAGCGCGCCCGCCCGGACAAGCCGGAGAAGTTGTTCGTCAAGGATTTCGGTGTGTATTCCGACGACCTCGCCGGATTTATCGCGGAGAATGCACCGCAAGGCGCGAAGGTCATACCGTTCGGCATGAGCCTGGGCGGGCATGTCGCGCTGCGCATGGCGGCGGACCATCCAGGCACCGCCGACGCGCTGTTCCTGCTCGCCCCCGCAATCGAGCCGAATACGGGCGATGTTGACGCTGATCTGATGTACCGCGTCGCTAGCCTTGCCGAGAGTTTGGGACGCGGCAAGCGCTACCTGCCGGGGCAGGGCGACTGGACGCCAAAAGGGCGCGACTTTTCGGTCGCGGCGCCCGAGTTCTGCGCGTCCGAGCCCAAGCGGCTTTGGCTGCGCGACGTCATCTACACCCGCATGCCGCAGCAACGTGTCGGCGGCGTCACAGCGTCTTGGGGCAAGGGTCTCATGGACAGCTCCGAGCGCCTGCGCAGCTCGGATGCCGTCCGGTCACTGCCACTGCCCGTCACCATGTTCCGCGCGGAAGTGGAAGACTTCGTGGAAAACGACGCCATAGAAGCGGTCTGCGGCGCCATGCCGAACTGCCGGATGATCGACCTGCCCGGTACGGCACACTGCCTGATGCAGGAGAGCGACTCGGTGATAGAACAGATGTTCGACCAGCTCGACGCCATGGTCGACGCCAACGGGCTGGCCCGGGAGTCAGACGGCCAGCGCGGCTAGTTCTGGAAAAAGGACGGCATTTCGCCGCCGAAACCGGTCACGCTGTCCTTGCCGCCGGCCTTGCCGCCGGTCTTGCCGGACGAGCGACTGCCCGAACGGGAGTTGCGGCTCCGGCTCTTGGCTGCTGGCTTGTCGTCACGCTCATCAGAGCGTCGCGCGCGCTTCGGCTTCTCGCGCGCTGGCTCGGCCTGTTTGGCTTCGTCCCGCTTTGCGTCGTTTCTGCGTGCAGGCTTGGCCGTCTCGGTCGCGTCGTCCTTCGGTTTCTTGCGGCCGGGCGCAGCGCGTCGGCGCGCTGTCGTGGCTGAACGACGCGCGGGCTTGTCTTCGGGCTTTGCCTCGCGCTTGGGCTCGGCGACAGGCTTCGCGTCGACCGAGTCCTCACGCGGCTCAGAGCGCTTGCGCGAACCTCCCGACCGTCCGCCATCACGGTCGCGACCGTTGGATCGACCGCTGGTTCGACCGCCTGAACGCCCACCGCGGCCGCCCGATGACCGACCGCCGCTGCGACCGCGGCCCTTGCCCTCACGTGGGAAGCTGTCGATGTCGGGGATGTCGATCTCCTCGATCGCGTCCTTGTTGATCAGGTCGAGAATCTGGTCGTAATTCTTGTCGTCCAGCGGCGCCACCAGCATGATCGCGTCGCCCTTGCGGCCCGCGCGGCCCGTCCGGCCGATGCGGTGGATATAGTCTTCCGAATGGAACGGGACGTCGTAATTGAAGACATGGGTGATGGTATCGACGTCCAGACCGCGCGCGGCCACATCGGACGCGACGAGGATGTTGAAGTCGCCCTCCTTGAAGCGTTCCAGCGTCTTGGTGCGGACGGATTGTGGCAGGTCGCCGTGGATCGGCTCGGCCTTCAAACCGTATTTCTGCAAGGACTTGGCGACGATGTCGACGTCCTTCTTGCGGTTGCAGAAGATGATGCCGTTGTCGATGTCCTCGCGCTCCATGATCCAGCGCAGCGCCCCACGCTTCACCTTGGCGTCACCGGTGGGCAAGCGCGCAATGCGCTGGCGCACGGTCTTGGCGGTCGAGTTGCGCCGCGCGATCTGCACGGTCACGGGTTGGTGGAGGAAGGTGTCGACCAGCCGCTTGATTTCAGCCGGCATGGTCGCGGAGAAGAACAGGACCTGGCGCGTGAAGGGCGTGATCTCGAAAATGCGCTCGATGTCCGGGATGAAACCCATGTCGAGCATGCGGTCGGCTTCGTCCACGATCAGCGTCTGCACACCGGTCATCAGGATCTTTCCGCGCTCGAACTGGTCCAGCAGGCGGCCCGGCGTGGCGATGAGGATGTCCACGCCCTTGGTCAGTTTGCGGTCCTGCTCGGCGAAGCTCACGCCGCCGATCAGCAACGCCATTTCGAGCTTGAGATATTTGCCGTAGAGCTCGACATTCTCGGCGGCCTGGGCGGCCAGCTCGCGTGTCGGGCAGACGATCAGGCAGCGCGGCATGCGCGCGCGGGCGCGCCCGCGCTCCAGCTTGTGCAGGGTCGGCAGGGTGAAGGCGCCGGTCTTGCCCGTGCCGGTCTGGGCAATGCCCAGCACGTCGCGGTTCTGCAGCGCCGGAGGTATGGCTTGCGCCTGGATCGGCGTTGGCGTCTCGTAGCCCATCTCCGCAATGGCCTTCAGGATCTTGGGCGCGAGACCAAGATCGGTGAACGTCACATCAACCGGAGCGTCCGGCGAGATTTCCTGTGGTTTTTGATCAGAACTCAAGAGAGGTCGACTTTCGATTCCGGACGCGAAGATACCCCATCTTTCGCGCGTCGGTACGTGCGGGTCGCGCGCACCTTAATCGGGTGCGCGCACACTACACGCGGCGCTCGCATTATCAACCCGTCAACGGGCAGCAGCATTAGCGATATTTGTGGGGTCGTGCGTCGTCGG
>JAHDEU010000228.1 GCA_020628635.1 Hellea sp.
CAGTTCCTCCCCCGCAAGGGGGAGGGGGACCGCGACGCAGTCGTGGTGGAGGGGGACACAGCCATGAAGCCCGCGCAAGCGGTCCACCCTAATGAAAATCCCGGCTCGGGAACAGCTTGTTCGCCTGCGTGCGCGGGTGGTTGCCGCCGCCCGCATAGAATGCCGTGACCGTGCACGCGCCGCTCTTCTGCTCTTCCGCCTTTCTCTTGGCGCGCTCCGCCCGCGTCTCCGCCTTGGGGTTGGCCAGCGCCTTGCGCCGCGTGCCGCCATTGCGGACCGTTTCCTTGGCCGGGATGGGGCGCTTGGCCTCGTCGGCATTGTCGTGGGTGGGGTCGATGACGTCTCGCCCGCCTGCATCTCCAAGCGTTTCCAGCAGATAGGACACGTCCTCGATCCGCTCTGCAATAACGTGAACAACGATGCCTTCCCTCTGCATCTTGCCGTGAATGCGAAGCAGCCGCCCGCCCATCACGGCGGGTCGGTTTTCCTGCATCAGCGCATTCCAGACGACGACATTGATCGTCCCAAGCTCGTCCTCCAGCGTCAGGAAGACGACGCCGCTCGCCGTGCCGGGTTTCTGCCGCGTCACGACCAATCCCGCGACGGTCACGTAAGCGTTGTTGACCCGCCCGCGCAGGCTGTCCGACTTGGCTGTCTTGCCCAGCTCCCCGTTCAGGAAGTGCAGCGGGTGTTCGCGCAAGCTCAGCCGCGTGGAGATATAGTCCTCATAGACCTCCTCGGACGCGCGCATCAGCGGCAGGTTGACCACGCCGTCCTCTATGCCTTCGCCGGCCTGCGCAAACAGCGGCAGCGGGGTCGCGCCGCCCAGCCCCTTGACCTGCCACAGCGCTTCGCGGCGGTTCATGCCGGTCAGGTGGAAGGCGTCGGCCTCGGCCAGCTTCGTCAGACCGCGCCGGCTCACCCCGGCCTTGCGCCACACGGCTTCGACGCTGTGGTAGCCATTGCCACGACAGGCCGCGATCCAGTCGGCCTCGCCTTGGCGCATGCCCTTGATCTGGCGAAAGCCCAGACGCACGCCCAGCCGCCCGTCGCGGCCCGGCTCCAGCACATTGTCCCAATAGCTGTTCTCCACGCAGATCGGCATGATCTCGACATCGTGGCGGCGCGCATCCTGCACGATCTGCGCGGGTGCGTAGAAACCCATGGGCTGGGAGTTCAGCAGCGCGCAGCAGAACACTTCCGGGTGGTGGCACTTCAGCCAGCACGACGCATAGACGAGAATGGCGAAGCTGGCTGAATGGCTTTCGGGAAAGCCGTAGCCTGAGAAGCCTTCGAGCTGGGAGAAGACCAACTCCGCAAACGCCTCGTCATAGCCCTTGGCGAGGCAGCCTTCCATGAAGCGTTCCTTGAAAGTCGCGATCTTGCCGGGCGCGCGGAACGCGCCGAGCGCGCGGCGGAGCTGGTCGGCCTCCGACGGGCTGAACCCGGCCGCGACCACGGCGATCTGCATGGCCTGTTCCTGGAACAGTGGAACCCCCAGCGTGCGGCGCAGCACGGGCTCCAGCTCCTTGGACGGGTAGTTGACCTCCTCCTTGCCATGGCGACGTTTCAGGTAAGGGTGGATCATCTCGCCCTGGATCGGGCCGGGGCGGACGATGGCGACTTCCACCACCAGGTCATAGAACCGCCGCGGGCGCATGCGCGGCAGGAAGTTCATCTGCGCGCGGCTCTCGATCTGGAATACTCCGAGGGTATCTGCCTCGCAGATCATGTCGAAGGTGACGGGATCGTCCGCCGGGATGTCGGCGAGGGTATGGCGGATGCCCTTCCACTGGGACAGCAGGTCGAAGCACTTTCGGATGCAGCTCAGCATGCCCAGCGCCAGCACGTCGATCTTCAGCATGCCGATGGTGTCGATGTCGTCCTTGTCCCACTCGATGATGGAGCGGTCGGCCATGGCGGCGTTCTCGACCGGGCACATCTCGTCGAGCCGGTCGTCGGTCAGCACGAACCCGCCGACATGCTGGGACAGGTGTCGCGGAAAGCCGATGATCTCCTCGGCCAGCTGCATGGTCAGCGCAAAGCGGCGGTCGACCGTGCGGTAGCCGAGGCGTTCCGTGTTCTCCATGTCGAGCCCGCGATTGGAATGGCCCCAGACCGTGCCCGCCAGCTGCGCCAGCGCGTCCTGGGAGAGCCCCATCGCCTTGCCGACCTCGCGAATGGCCGAGCGCGCGCGGAAGTGGATGACAGTCGAGCAGATGCCCGCGCGGTGCCGCCCGAACTTGTCGTAGATATACTGGATCACCTCCTCGCGCCGTTCGTGCTCGAAATCGACATCGATGTCCGGCGGCTCGTCGCGCGCATCACTCACGAAGCGCTCGAACATCATGTTGAGCGTGTCCGGCCCGGCAGACGTGATGCCGAGCGCGTAGCAGACGATGGAGTTCGCCGCCGAGCCGCGGCCCTGGCAGAGAATGCCGCGCCCGCGCGCATAGCCGACGATGTCCTGCACGGTCAGGAAATAGCTGGCATAGTCCTTCTTATCGATCAGGGCGTATTCCTTCTCGACCAGCGCGCGGTTTTGCTCGCTCACCCCGTCGGGGAAGCGCCAGCGCAGGCCGTCCTCAGTCAGGCGGCGCAGGCGGTCCATGGGTGCCTCGCCCTCCAGCACCTCGTCGGGATAGTTGTATTTCAGCTCGCTCAGGCAGAAGCGCGCGCGGGCGGCGATGGTCTCGCTGGCCTCGACGGCTTGGGGATAGTCGGCGAACAGGCGCCGGATCTCCAGCGGCCCGCGCAGGCGGCGCTCGGCATTGAGCTGCGCGCGGCGGCCCAGAGTGTCGATGGTGCATTTCTCGCGGATGCAGGACAGCACATCCGCGAGCGGGCGGCGCGAGGCGCGGTGCATGATGACATTGCCGAGCGAGGCGAGCGGCAGGCCGTGCGTGGCGGCGAGCTCGGCCAGCTGCGCGAACCGCGCCTCGTCGCGGCCATCGAAATGCGGGGCGAGGCCGACATGCAGCTCCGGCAGATCGCCGAGTGCGTCGAGCGCGGCCGCCGTCGCGTCGCGCATGATCCAGATGATCTCGCGGCCCCAGCGCAGCACGTCGTCCGGTCCCAGATCGCATTGCCCCTTGGCCACGCCCTCCTTGAGCTTGCCCGCGCTCAGCAGGCGGCAGAGCCGGGCATAGCCGCGCTTGTTGCGGGGGTAAGCCAGCAGCGTCGTGCCGTCCCGCAAGACCACCCGGCTCGCCACGATGAAGCGCGTCGGCGGAGTCTCGCCCGCATCGGTGATTTCCTTGATCGGCTCCCAGCCGCGCACGATCCCGGCCACGCTGTTGACGTCGGCAATGGCCACCGCCGCCAGCCCCAGCTCCATCGCACGCTCCACCATCTCGCGCGGATGGCTCGCTCCGCGCAGGAAAGTGAAGTTGGACATGATGTCGAGTTCGACGCTCATGGGTGGATGGGAGAGGCTTTTGTTCTTTTCATCCCTCCCCCGAACAGGGGGAGGTGGGACTGACACCGACAGGTGGCAGGCTCGGTGGGGGGTGCTCCGTGCTCTCGGCCTGCGCCCAACTTCACATCCGGCGCACCCCCTTCCGACCTTTCTCCCTGTCGGTCGAAAGCCCACCTTCCCCTGCTCGGGGAAGGGATATTAAAACTACGAGCGAAGCTCACGGTCCACGGCGCCTCACGCAAACACACCCGCCACCGACCAGTCGCGTTCATGCGGCAGGGTGGGGCGGGAGGCGAGCCAGAGGGTCTGGCCCTGGTGGGTCGCGACGGTCCAGTAGTCGCGAAGCGGTCCGGGCTGGTCCGACCACCATTCCGGCGCGATGCGCTCGGGCGCGGACACGGACGCGCGGTCATAGACTTGTCTGCGCCACTCAAACCGGCGGGGCGGGTCGCCCGGTTCCAGCGTATGGATGCGTTCGGGAGGAAACAGCCGCAAGGGCCGGTGCGGGCGGCGGGCGGGCCAGTCGGGTGTGTCGACGCCCGCCATGGTCACGCCGACGCTCGCGCATTCGCGCTCCGGCAGGTGGCTCTGGCTGGGCGCGGGCGTACGCACGCAGTCGAACCCGACGCGGTTGCCCAGCAGGGTGATCAGCCGGTCCATGGCGTCCTGCGCCGCGCCGTTCTCGTCCAGCACGCCTTGACGCGGATGGGTGGCGGCGACCGCGCAGGCCTGCAGCCGCAGCCGCTCCACGCCGAACGGCATCTGCAATTCGTCCAGCGGCCGGGCGAACTGGCGCGCGACGGCGCGCACATTGTGGGTCGGGCGCGCAAAGCCGGTCTCCAGCGTCTTGC
>JAHDEU010000229.1 GCA_020628635.1 Hellea sp.
CCATGCCTTGCGCGCGCAGGCTCGCCGCCGTTTCCAGCCCGATATAGCCGCCGCCGATGATGACCGCGCGCGCGCCCGCTTCGACCCGGTCGCGAATGGCTTCGACATCAGATGCGTCGCGCAGGTAGAAGACGGGGTCGAGCTCCGCCCCCGGAATGGGCAGGCGGCGCACGCGCGCGCCGGTCGCGAGGACGAGTTTGTCGTAAGCGATCGTTTCGCCCGATTGCAGCAGGACAGTCTTGTGATCCCGGTCGATGGAGCCCGCGCGCTCACCCAGCCGCAGGGTGATGCCGCTGTCGGCATAGCTATCTTCGGGCCGCAGCAGGATCTCGTCGCGCGAGCGGGCACCTTTCAGATAGTCCTTGGACAGTGGCGGGCGGTGGTAGGGCGCGACCGGTTCGTCGCCCAGCAGGGTGACGGCTCCCGCATGGCCCATCTGGCGCAAGCTCACGGCCGCCTGCGCGCCCGCATGGGACGCGCCGATGATGAGGACATGCGCTGGGTCAGTCGGGGGCATGAGCGTGATGTAACGCGAGCGCGCCTCTGATGCGACCGTTTTGACGTTGCCCGCGCCTATCGGCTTTGGCAGTCAGCTGGAAAACAATCGGGAGAGTGTTCGTGGGAAAACAGTGGCAGAAGGTGCATGACGAGCTGGGCTATCGCCTGCCCGACTATGACGGGCTGAGCCTCGCCCAGCATGTGGAGCGCCACGCGAAGGCGCGCCCCGACGCGCCCGCCCTGCGCTATTTCAACCGCGTCATCTCCTTTGGCGAGCTGGACCAGCTGGCCTCGCGCTTCGCCAATGCGCTCACGGCCGCCGGGCTGGGGCGAGGCGACACGGTCGGCTTCCACCTGCCCAACACGCCGCAATATGTCATCGGCGTCGTGGCGGTGTCCAAGATGGGGGCGAGAGGCTCGGGCGTGTCCCCGCTGCTCGCGCCGCCTGAACTGGTCCACCAGATCACGGACGCGAAGATCACCGCGCTGGTCAGCCTGTCGGATTTCGCGCCGGCCCTTGCCGCCATGCCGAGCGTGCCGAGCGGGCTGAAACACGTCGTGAGCTGCGGCGCGGGCGACTATCTCGGCGCGCCGGACGTGTCCCCTGTCGATCTGCCCGGCGTGACGGGCCACACGTGGCAAAGCCTGATGGACGGCGCATCGGACGACTTCGCGGCTGTTGCCGTCGATCCGCACGACACCTTCATGATCCAGTACACGGGCGGCACGACGGGCAAGCCCAAGGGGGCGGAGCTGAGCCACAAGACCATCGTGTTCAACCCGGTCATGGTTGCCGCCATGGACCCGGACACCATCCCTTACGCGGAAAGCTATGCCTCGGCCTTCCCCTTCTTCCACGTGGCGGGGCTGAGCCTGCTAATCGGCTCGCTCGTATTCGGCGCGCAGATGACGCTGCTGCCCAACCCACGCGACATCGACCATTTCGTCGAACAGCTCCTCGCCGTGCCGCCGACGCGGTTGGGCGCCGTGCCCGCGCTCTACGACATGCTGGTCGCGCACCCGAAGTTCAAGGACGTGGACTTCTCCAAGCTGCAGACGGCAAAGTCCGGCGCCGCGCCGCTCACCCGCACGACCTATGACAATCTCGAAGCCGTGGTCGGCCCCAACAAGATCAGCGACGTCTTCGGCATGACCGAGACCGGGCCGTGCTATATCTGCCACCCGCTGTCGCGCTACAAGCTGGGCAGTGTCGGCGTGCCCATGGTGGGCGTCGATGTGAAGATCATGGACCTGGAGTCTGGGACGACCGAGATGCCGCTGGGCGAGCCCGGCGAGATCGTCACGGCGGGACCGCAGCTGATGAGCGGCTATCTCGGCCTGCCCGACGAGTCTGCCCGCGCCCTGCGCGAGATCGACGGCACGCGCTACATGTACTCAGGCGACGTCGGCTATATGGACGAGGACGGATACATCTTCCTGTGCGACCGCGCCAAGGACATGCTCGTGGTCGGTGGCTTCAAGGTGTTCTCCGTCGAGGTCGAGGACAAGCTGAAGGCCCACCCGGACGTGGCCGAGTGCGCCGTCGTCGGCACGCCCGACCAGAAGCGCCCCGGCAACGACATCGTGCATCTGTTCGTGCAGAAATCACCGGAGAGCGAGGGCGACGACGGACAGGTCACCCAGCGCCTGCTCGACTGGATGCGCGCGAACATGGCGCCGTATAAACTGCCCAAGCAGGTGCATTTCGTGGACGAGATCCCGCTGACGCCGGTGGGCAAGATCGACAAGAAGAGGATGCGGGCGGGATTGCACCCAGCCTGACGGCTGGGTGCAGGGGTGCGCACAGCCGATATACCCGCTCCGGAGCGAAGCGGAGGGGCTGTAGTGGTATATCGGCTAGCGTCCGAAGGACCGTCCAGCGCAGCTGGAACCCCGGCGCATCTGCCGGGACGATCGCGCGAGCGGTCGCATTCGGCTACCGGCACCCACCGGACTTTTCAGAGATGGACCCCGGATCAAGTCCGGGGTGAGGGATAATTGTAGATTAGCTTGAGCACAGCGTTGTGCTTAAACACTTCCTCATCCCGGGCTCGACCCGGGATCCATCTCCGAATGGTCCGGTCGGAGCCGATAGTGAAGAGCTCGACCGCTGTCGCGCTCGTCCCGCCCCATAAGGCGGGGTTCGAGCTACGCTCGACGGTCCTCCTGCGTCGGACGCTAACAGAAACACCACTACAGCCCCTCCGCTTCGCTACGGAGCGGGTGTTTCTGTTGTGGGCACCGGGAGCCCTTATATCTCGAAGTCCTCCAACCGGTACCCCGGATCCGGATATGCCAGCCCCATCCCCTCCAGCGTCTCCCGCACCAGCCCCGCGATGATCGCCCCGCGCGTTTTCTTGTCATCAGACGGGATCACATACCACGGCGCATGTTCCGTGCTGGTCCTCTGCACCATCGTCTCGTAGGCGTCCATGAAATCCGCCCAGAGCTTGCGGTCCTCCAGGTCGCCCGGATTGAACTTCCACCGCTTGTCGGGATTGACCAGCCGGTCGCGCAGCCGCTCGGCCTGCACCTCCGGGCTGATGTGGAGCATGAATTTCAGCACCACCGTGCCCGTCTCCACCAGCAGCCGCTCGAAGTCGTTGATCTGCGCGTAGCGTTGCTCGACCGTCTCGGCGTCCACGAACTCGCGCACTTTCACGACCAGAACGTCCTCATAGTGCGAGCGGTTGAACAGCACGATCTGACCCTTGCCCGGCACCTCGCGGTGAACGCGCCAGAGGTAGTCATGGGCCAGCTCGTGCTTGGTCGGCGACTTGAACGCGGCGACCCGCACATTGAGCGGCGGCGTGCTCTGGAAGATCGACTTTGTCGTGCCGTCCTTGCCGGACGTGTCCATGCCCTGCAGCACGATCAGCAGCTTGCGGTCCGCCTCCCCGTATAGCTTGTGCGCGAGGTCGGAGATGGCGTCGGCATGTTCCGCCGCCCGCTTCTTCGCCGCTTTCCTGTTGTCGAACAGATCGACCTGTGTCGGCTGGTCCGCGAGCCGGAATGGCTGGCCGGGCTCGGCGCGGAAAGGGGAGGCGGGAAGAACGGTCATCGGGGCTCCTTGGCGTCGTCGTGCACCCGCGCTAGCACGTCCCCATGCGCCACGTCATTCCCACTCTCGCTTTCACTCTTGCTTTGGGAGCCTGCGGCGCGCCCGTGGCCGAAGAGGCTCCGGCGGCGGCGAGCTTCGAGACCAACTACACCGTAATCTCTGAGGACAGCCACATCCGCTTCTCCGCCGTGCAGGAGGGCACGGACTTCGAGGGCCGCTTCTCCGACTTCGACGCCTATATCTTCCATGATCCGGCTGCGCCCGAGACCAGCCGCGTGCGGGTGAGCATTCCGCTCGCGGGCGTGGAAGCCGGCAGCACCGACCGCAACTCCACCCTGCCCGGCGAAGCGTGGTTCGACCGCAAGCGCTTCCCGGTCGCGATATTCGAGGCGGACGGGTTCACGGCCACAAGCGACGGGTTCGTCACGACGGGCACGCTGTCGATGAAAGGCGTGAGTGCGGAGGTGGAGCTGCCATTCACGCTGACCGAGGAGGACGGGCGCACGGTGATGAGCGGGAGCACGGTGATCGACCGGACCGACTGGAATGTCGGGGCGGCACCGTGGAATACGGATGAATATGTGAGCCGGGCAGTGGAGCTGGATCTGCGGGTGGTGGCGACGAAGGAATGAAAGGGCGCGCTGCGCGCGGCGTCTTGGCTTCGTCACCCCTCCGACCTTTCTCCCTTCGGTCGAAAGCCC
>JAHDEU010000230.1 GCA_020628635.1 Hellea sp.
CTTCGCGCTGTCCCGCTTCATCCTGCCCAACCTGCGCGACACCATCGCCAACCGTTCGGACCGGATCGCGGACGATCTCGACGCAGCATCCCGCATGCAGCGCGAGGCCGAAGAGGCCGAGAAAGCCTATCAGGCCGCGCTGAAGGACGCCCGCGCCAAGGCCGCCAATGTGGCGGAAACGACGCGCCAATCCCTCGACGCCGAGGTCCAGGCCGAGCTCGACGCGGCTGACGCGGAAAGCGAAGCCCAAGCGCAGGTCGCCGAGGCCCGCATCCGCGACATCAAGACGGCGGCCCTGTCCAATATCGACAACGTCGCCGCCGATGTGGCCGGCACGCTGGTGCGCGAGCTAACCGGCAAGTCGGTCACGGACGCCAAGGTCCGCGCCGCATTGGCAAAAGGCTGATCTCCATGACCTCGCCAATGCTCCCCATTCTCGCGGCCAAGGACGTTCCCTTCTACCAGGACAGCACCTTCTGGGTTCTGGTCCCGCTGCTGATCTTCTTCGCTTTTCTAATCTATAAGGGTGTCTTCCGTTCCGTCGGCAAGACGCTCGACGCGCGCGCAGACGCCATTCGCGACGAGCTCGACGAAGCCCGCCGCCTGCGCGAGGAAGCGCAGAAACTCCACGCCAACTACCAGCGCAAGCAGGCGGAAGCCGAAGCGCAGGCCGTGGAGATCGTGGAGAAAGCCCGCCGCGACGCCGAAGCCATGGCCGCCAAGTCGCGGTCTGACTTGGCCGAGCGTCTGGAGCGTCGCGCCGCACAGGCCGAAGCCAAGATCGCGTCGGCCGAAGCGCAGGCTTTGGCCGAAGTGAAGGCCCGCGCGGCCGACCGCGCCGTAGACACGGCCGAAGCGCTGCTGCGTTCCGAGATGACCGCCGCCGACAAGAGCAAGCTGTTCAAGGCCGGCCTGTCGCAACTGGGCGGCGCACTGAACTAGCCCGCCTGCCGGGCGGCACGGACCGCCTGCGCGTGTTGCAAGCGTTCGTCAGCCAATCCTTTAGCGCGTCCGCATTTGGGTGCGCGCTCGGCGTGTGCTATGCCGCAGGCATGATCAGACATACCGCACTGCCGCTTGCCTGCGCCGTCCTGCTTTCGGGCGGCGTGTCGGCGGCCACGGCGCAAACGCCCGTCGCGGTCAGCTCGGCAACGCCGGCGACTGCGTCCTCCATGCGGTCCGAGCCGTCTGCCTTCGCGATTTTCACACCCCGGCCCACGCGCCGCACCACGCTCGACTACGATGTCTGGGACGGCATGCTCAAGGAGATGGTCTTCTATAGCGGGCCGAGCCTTCGGACCATGTCGCGCACGCCCGCGCTGTTCACCGGAACGCGCGTGCCGCACGGCCACCGGTCCTGGTACCGTTTGGAAGGCAACAAGGTCGTGTTCGAGGGCATGGAGGACGAGTTTTCGGACCTTGTCGGCGACTATGTCACGGATCTGGTCGATATCGCCAACCGCATCGACATCCCTTCCCTGCCCCGCAACGAGCAGTTGGCGTTCTGGTTGAACCTGCACAATGCGGTCGCGGTGAAGTCGATTGCCGACATCTATCCGCGAGCCGAGCCGTCCAGCGCCAAGGGACCGGATGGCTTGCCCTTCCACGATTCCAAAAGGGTGACGATCCGCGGCGTGGCGCTGTCCCTGCGCGACATCCGCGAGGGCATTGTCTATGCCAATTGGTCGAACCCGAATGTCATATACGGTTTCTTCCATGGGGACATTGGAGGGCCGTCGATCCAGCGCTCTGCCTTTACGGGCAACAATGTCGGCAGCCTGCTTGCCTTTGTCGGCGACGAATACGCCAATTCGATGCGGGGCTATCACTCGCTGAATGGCCGGGCGAGTGTATCGAGGCTGTACAAGGACGTGGCGCCGTGGTTCTTCCCCGACTTCGAGGGCGACCTCCGCGGCCATCTCGCCACGCTGCAGCGGCCGGACGTGAACGAGGATTTGCGTGAAACGACTGGGACGCTGAAGTTGATCAGCTATGACAGCTCCATCGCCGACCTGACCCGCGGTGAGCCGAACTACAGTCCGCCGTCGCAATTGCAGAGTGATGGGACATTGATCGCCCGGCCGCTGGTGCAACGCGCCATACGCGAGCATTCCGAGAAGTTCCGGGAGCTGCGCCGCCGCGGCCAGGGCGGGACGGTCATCATCGAGGATATAGAAACCACCGACCCGAACGAGCGGGTCGGCGTTGAAGTGGAGTAGCGGGGGTCCGCTAGACCTTCTTGACCATGTTCAGGATGAAAAAGATCACGGCGACGACCAGACAGGCGACAGCCGCATATTGCGCGATGGCGCCGACGCCGGTGAAGCCCAGCAGAAGTGCCACGATGGCGATGACGAAAAAGATGATGGCCCAGCGAAGCATGGCACTCTCCCAGTTATTGCGGACGGTGTTGTCCTTGGGCGAAAAACGCCGGACCCCATGACTCTGTTCCGATTCAGTTTAATCGGCGCGGCCGCGCTTGCCACTGCCTCCCCTGCCGCTGCGCAGCTCCGGCCCATGGTCTATGCTGAAGTGACAGTCGAGGCGTCGTCGGATCAGGTGTACGACGACTGGACGTCCGAGGAGGCGATCACGCGCTTCTTCGCGAAGACGGCAGAGATCGAAGCGGAACCCGGCGGCGCCTACAAGCTCTGCTTCGCGCCCGATGCGCCGGTTGGGTCCTGCGGCAATGACGACGGCCGCATCATGGCGCTGCAGGATGGCCGCATGCTGGCCTTCAGCTGGGCCATGCCGCCCTACATGCCGGAGATACGCCCGCACCTGACCAGCGTGCAGCTGCGCTTCGAGCCGGTCGGCCTGCAGCGCACCCGCGTGCGGCTCTACCATACCGGCTTTGGCGACAGCGCGGCGTGGCGTGAGGGCGAGGCGTATTTCGAGACGACCTGGCCCGCCGTGCTGCAGGCTTATGCCAAGGACGTCAGCGCGCGCTGAGCGGCTCCACCTTCAGCGTCACCGCCACATTCGCGCGGTCGAGATCGTCCTTGACCCGCACCACCGCCGCCACGCTCGTTTCCGCTGCCGCCGATATCATGACCGAGCGGTCCGGCGCGCTCGCGCGCAGCGCCTCGATTCGGTTGGCGACGCCCGACAGCGCGACCGGGCTGCCCTCGACCACGGCTCGGTCATTGCCGTCCAGCGATACGAGAAGTGCAGGCGGCAGGGAGGACGGTGCTTCGCTCTCCGGCGGCTGGGTGAAGTCCATGCCCCGCTCGTCGAGGAAGACCGCCGTGACGATGAAGAAGATCAGCATGATGAACACGATGTCGAGCATCGGCGTCATATCCACGCCCGCATCATCCCCGGCCCGTCGTCTCGCTCTGCGCATCGCTCTCTCCTATGTGTTATATTATTCTATATCATAATGGATAGTATAACACAACATGGAGCCGAGCGCCGGTCAGCCGATGATTTCGACCCCGCCCATATAGGGCACCAGCGCGGCCGGAACGTCGATGCGCCCGTCCTCGCGCTGGTAGTTCTCCAGCACGGCGACCAGCGTCCGGCCGACGGCCAGCCCGCTACCGTTCAGCGTGTGGACGAACCGGTTGTCCTTCTCGCCCGCCTTGTAGCGCGCGGCCATGCGGCGGGCCTGGAAGTCCCCGCAATTGGAGATAGAGCTTATCTCGCGGTAGGTGTTCTGGCTGGGCAGCCAGACTTCCAGATCATAGGTCTTGCGCGCGCCAAAACCCAGATCACCGGTGCAAAGCTCCATCACGCGGTAGGGCAGTTCGAGCCGTTGCAGCACGGCCTCCGCGCAGCGCAGCATGTTCTTGTGCTCATGGTCTGATTGCTCCGGCGCGCAGATGCTGACCAGCTCGACCTTGTAGAATTGATGCTGTCTGATCATGCCCTTGGTGTCGCGTCCAGCTGAGCCAGCTTCGGAGCGGAAACACGGCGTGTGCGCGGTCATGCGTTTGGGGAGCGCGTCGGCAGGGAGGATGCTTTCGCGGACCGTGTTGGTCAGCGAAACCTCGGCGGTGGGGATGAGGAAGTGCTCCTCCGTGCCGTAGCTGTCCTCGGCGAACTTCGGCAGTTGCCCCGTGCCTTCCATCGCTTTCGGCCAGACGAGCAGAGGCGGGTTCGTCTCCTCGAACCCCTCCCCGGTCTGCATGTCGAGCATCATCGCCGCCAAAGCCCGGTCGAGCCGTGCGAGTTGTCCGCGCAGGATGACGAAGCGGGACCCGCTCATCTTCGCAGCCGTCTCGAAATCCATCT
>JAHDEU010000231.1 GCA_020628635.1 Hellea sp.
TCGCGAGCGAGGACATCCTCGCAATATGCGAAGTCAGTGACGGTCTCGTGGTGCTGGACGAAGCCTATATCGAGTTTTCGAAACAGGAGAGCCTCGCCAACTCACGCCCGCGCAATCTGGTCGTGACGCGCACGCTGTCCAAGCTATACGGCCTCGCAGGCGTGCGCCTCGGCGTGGCCCTTGCCGACCCGGCTGTGGTTGAGCTGATGCTAAAGGTCCTGCCGCCCTACCCGATCCCGAAACCTGTCATCGACGTTGCCACGGCTGCGCTCGCCGCGCCTGCCATGGCGGTCATCGACGAGCGCCTGTCGATCCTGAACTCAGAGCGTGAACGCATCGCTGCCGTGCTGGACCGCTCGCCTTATGTCGCGAAAACATATCCGTCGGACGCAAACTTCATCCTGTTCAAGGCGACCGACATCGACGCCATGCTGGCCAGCCTCGCGCGGGCAAACGTCAAGATCCGTGACTTCCGCAGCAAGATCGCGGACCACTTCCGGCTCAGCATCGGCCTGCCGGAGGAGAACGACCTCGCCCTCGCCGCGCTGGGCGTGACGGAGGCCAGATCAGTCCCTCAACGCATCGGCGAGACCTTCCGCAAGACCAAGGAAACCGACGTCGCCATCCGGGTCAATCTGGACGACATGGCCGCGACGTCCATCGAGACGGGTCTTGGCTTCTATGACCACATGCTGGAACAGATCGCCAAGCATGGCGGGCTGGGCCTGACCTGCCACGTGGAGGGCGACCTGGAGATCGACGCACACCATACGGTCGAGGACACGGCGCTGGCGCTCGGCACGGCCTTGAAACAGGCGTTGGGCGACAAGGCGGGCATCGGCCGATACGGATTCGTCATGCCGATGGACGAGACGCAGGCGCGTGTTGCCATCGATCTGTCCGGCCGACCCGCCGCGACTTTCAAGGGCAAGTTTCCAACCGATCACGTCGGCGAATTCCCGGTCGAGATGTGCCCGCATTTCTTCCAGAGCCTCGCGCAGACCTTGGGCGCGGCTATCCAGATCGAAGTCGAAGGCGCGAGCAGCCACCACATGATCGAGGCCTGCTTCAAGGGCGTGGGACGTGCCCTGCGCCCCGCCATTGCCGTTAGCGGGACCGACCTGCCGTCCACCAAGGGCGTGCTGTAACGTGCTGATTGTGGACACGAAATGCGCGAACCTGGCGAGCGTAGGCTACGCCTTCGACCGCCTGTGCATTGCCTACACGATCAGCGACGAACCGGCCAGGATCGCGAGCGCCGACAAGGTGCTGATTCCCGGCGTCGGGGCAGCGCCCTATGCCATGCGAAAGATCGCGGAAGCGGGATTGACGGACACGCTACGCAGCCTCGTCCAACCCGTGCTCGGCATCTGTCTGGGCATGCAGCTTCTATTCGAGACGCTCGAAGAAGGCGGAGAGACGGTAGAGGGACTCGGCCTCATCCCCGGCCATGTCGGCGCGCTGGAGACGGGCGACCTCCCCTCGCCCCATATGGGCTGGAACACGTTGGGGAGCCTCGTGGACGACCCGCTGACGCATGATCTGCGCGACGGCGATCACGCCTATTTCGTGCATAGCTATGCCGTGCCGGTCGGTGCCCACACCTTGGCCCAGACAACCTACGGCCAGGACTTCTCCGCCATGGTGCGCCACGGCAACGTTCGCGGTTGCCAATTCCACCCGGAGCGCTCATCGCGCACGGGCGCTTCCATTCTCCGGGCTTTCGCAACGCTATGATCTTTCCAGCTATCGACCTGATGGGCGGCCGTTGCGTGAGGCTGTTCAAGGGCCGCTTCGAGGAGCGGACGAATTACGACGAGGACCCGATCGAGGTCGCGCAGACCTATGCGCACCAAGGCGCGGAGTGGCTGCATGTCGTCGATCTGGACGGCGCAAAGGCGGGCGGCTCCATGCAGGCGCAGCTGATCGGCCGCATCGCGCGGGAGAGTGGCCTGCGCGTGCAAGCGGGCGGCGGCATCCGCGATCTCGGCTCGGTCAAGCGCCTGCTCGACAGCGGTGTGGAGCGGGTCGTCATCGGCTCCATGGCCGTGACCAACCCGGTCATGATCCGCCGCTGGCTGCAGGAGCTGGGGCCGGACCGGATCTGCCTCGCCTTCGATGTAAACCTGTCCGAAGGCGGAATAGCCTTCCCGGCGATCAAGGGCTGGACGGAGGCGACGACGGAGCCGTTCTCCGAAGTCTTGGACGGCTATGCGGGCTCGGGGCTGAAGACGATACTGGTGACCGACATCGGGCGTGACGGCGCGGAAACTGGTGGGAATACAGGTCTCTACGAGCAGATATTGACCGACTATCCGACATTGCAGTTAATCACGTCTGGCGGCGTGGGCACGCTCGACCACGTGCGCGAACTGAAGGCGCTGGAGCCCTATGGTGTCATCATCGGGCGCGCTCTTTATGAGGGTAACTTCGACGTCGCGCAGGCCATCGCGTGCTGAGGTCCGGCATCACCTTGTCCCCGGGTTCGTCCCGGGGCCTTTCGCTCGGCTACTCGGTGACAGGGATGGACAAAGTTCGGTTCGATCTCGAGGGCGCCCCCGGGACAAGCCCGGGGACAATGGGTTTCCCATGCTAGCCCGCCGCATCATTCCGTGCCTCGACGTGCGCGACGGCCGCGTGGTCAAGGGCGTGCAATTCCGCGACCACGTCGATGTCGGCGGCATTGTCGAGCTGGCTGCGCGCTACCGCGACGAGGGCGCGGACGAGCTGGTCTTCTACGACATCACGGCGAGCGTGGACGACCGGCAGGTCAGCCCGGAGTGGATCGGGCAGGTCAGCCGACAGCTCGACATTCCGTTCTGCGTCGCGGGCGGGATCGACAGCGTCGAGGCTGCGGGCGCGCGGCTGGCGGCGGGCGCGGACAAGATCAGCATAAACTCTCCTGCCCTGCTCCGCCCCGATCTCATTGACGAGCTCGTCGCCGCCTTCGGCCAGCAGTGCATTGTCGTCGGCATCGACACGTTCGAGCAGGACGGGACATACCGCGTCAAAAGCCACACGGGCGATCCGGGAAAGACCCGCGAAACGGGTCGCGCGACGCTGGACTGGGTGCGCGAAGCAACCACGCGCGGCGCGGGCGAGATCGTGCTGAACTGCATGAACCAGGACGGGGTGCGCAAGGGCTACGACATCGCGCAGCTCCGCGCCGTGAGGGGCGTCTGCCCGGTCCCGCTGATTGCCAGCGGCGGCGCCGGTGCGGTGGACCACTTTGCGGATGTCTTCGAGCAGGCGAATGTGGACGGCGCGCTCGCAGCCTCCGTCTTCCACAAACAGGTCATCGCCATTCCCGACCTCAAGCGTGACCTCGCCGAACGCGGGATAGAAATGCGGCTATGAAGATCGATTTCGAAAAGGGCGGCGGCCTCGTCCCCGCCATCGTGCAGGACGCGGACACGCTGCAAGTGCTCATGCTCGGCTATATGAACGAGGCGGCGCTGGCGAAAACGCGCGAGACAGGGCTCGTCACCTTCCACTCCCGCTCCCGCAACACGCTCTGGACCAAGGGCGAGACGAGCGGAAACACGCTGTCGCTGGAGAGCGTGGAGGTCGATTGCGACGCCGATACGCTGCTGGTCAAAGCACGCCCCGCTGGGCCGACCTGCCATGAGGGAACGGTGAGCTGTTTCGGCAGCGAAGGCGCGTCAGGCGTTGGCTTCATCGGCGCGCTCGACCGCGTGATCCAGGGCCGCAAGGATGCCGACCCAGGCAAGAGCTATACGGCAAAGCTGCTCTCCGGCCCGCTTGTCAAAACGGCGCAGAAGGTCGGCGAGGAAGGCGTGGAGACCGCGCTCGCCGCCGTGGCGGAAACGGAGGCCGAGTTCGTCGGCGAAGCGGCAGACCTGATCTACCACCTGCTGGTGCTGCTGGCCGCGAAGGATGTGCCGCTGGACGAGGTGATCGCGAAACTCCAGTCACGCCATCGCTGAGCGGAGTTTGTCCGGATAAGGTCCATGGACAATACTGCAGATTCAGGACCAAGGTAAATCATTGCCTGGCCAATGCGGGCCGCGAGGGAACTCAATGCAGTCGCATCCCTCACAGCATCGCTTAGCGCATTGATTCTCAAACATCGCTCATCCCCGCGAAGGCGGGGATCCAGCTCTCGTCTTGTGCATCAGACAAAACATCGCGCAGCCTCGCAACCTGAATCCCCGCCTTCGCGGGGATGAGC
>JAHDEU010000232.1 GCA_020628635.1 Hellea sp.
AGCCCGGCGCGAACCGCGCCTTGCGCGCGGACGCCACGGTCGAAGCCAATCGCCGCAACCTGCACAGCGTGCTGTCCCGCGCGCAGGGCTATGCTGGCGTGATCAACTACAATGGCGACCGCGTGCTGACCCGGGCCGACGTCTTGGCACCTGTGATGAGCGAGTTGAAAGCCTCCGGCCTCGGCGTGTTCTCCGACGGCAGCTTCGACGCGCCGTCCGTTCCCGCTCTCGCCCGCTCGGTCGGCGTGCCCTATGCGGTCGGCTTCGGCCTGATCGACCCCGTGGCCGATAGCGCCGTCATCAACGGCAAGCTGGACGAATTGGCAGCACGGGCACAAGATACGCCCAACACGCTCGGCGTCGGCTTCGCCTATCCGGAAACGCTGGACGCGCTCAAGGGCTGGATCGCGACACTGTCCGGCGAAGGCCTCACCCTTGTCCCCGCCACGGCTGCCCTACGCTGATGAGCCGAAACCCCGACGACTACCGCGCCTGCGTCGGCGTCTGCCTGTTCCACGGCGACGGCCGCGTCTGGCTAGGCCAGCGCAAGGGCCGCACCGACCCGCATAGCTGGCAGTTCCCGCAAGGCGGGCTGGACGCGGGCGAAAGCCATGAGTTCGGAGCCCTGCGCGAGTTGTGGGAGGAGACGGGCGTGACCATCGCTCATCTGAAGCCGCTCGGCCAGATCGACGAATGGCTCTATTACGACTTCCCGCCCGGTCTCGCCCCGCGCAAGGGTCTTCGGCACAAGGGCCAGCGACAGCGCTGGTTCGCCTATAGTTTCACCGGCAAGGCCAAGCATTTCGATCTGAAAGCCCACGGCACGCAGGAGTTCTCGCGCTGGGAGTGGGCGGACCTGGCCGAGACGCCGGAGCGGGTCGTGCCCTTCAAGCGCGACGTCTATGAACGGCTGGTCGCCGAGTTTGGCGGCTTCGCGGTGTCGGCGAAGTAGCTAGCCTCGCAGAATGGCGAACATCTCCGACCCATCGACTTTCCGGGAGCGCAACGCGCTGCTCTTCGTGATGATCAGCGTGGCCATCAACGCCATCGGCTTCGGCATCATGGTGCCGGTCCTGCCGGAGCTGATCCGCGCTTTGACGGGCCTGTCCAATGCCTCCACCGCGCTGCACATGTCCGGCATGGTCTTCATCTTCGCGGTCATGCAGTTCATCTGCATGCCCATCGCGGGTGGTCTGTCAGATGCCTATGGCCGCCGCCCCGTCTTTCTGACCAGCGTCGGCGCTCTGGCCTTCGACTATCTCCTGCTCGCACTCGCCCCCACGGTCGGCCTGCTCTATCTCGCCCGCGCGATCAGCGGCGCGTTCGGCGCGACATTCTCCACCGCCAACGCCTATGTCGCCGATGTCAGCCCGCCGGAAAAGCGCGCGCAGAACTTCGGCCTGGTCGGCGCGGCATTCGGGACGGGCTTCATCCTCGGACCCGTGCTCGGCGGCTGGCTCGGCGAGTTCGGGCCGCGCGTGCCCTTCTTCGCCGCCAGCGCAATCTGCGCGGTCAACTTCGTCTATGGCTGGCTGGTGCTGCCGGAAACACACAAGCCTGAAAAGCGCCGCCCCTTCGACATCCGCCGCAGCAACCCGGTCGGCTCCGTGCGCAGCCTCGCGCGCATTTCGGGCGTCAAGGGGCTGCTCTTCGTCTTCTTCCTGCTGGCCACGGCCCACACCGTCTATCCCACGACCTACACGCTCACGGTCGAGGAAACGCTCGGCTGGAGCACGGCGCAAGTCGGCAACTCCCTCGGCGCGTTCGGCCTCGCCTCGCTCTTCGTGCAGGGCTATCTGATCCGACTGATCGTCCCCAGGGTCGGGCTGTTCTGGTCGGGCGTCATGGGCATTGTCGGCGCGGCGCTGGCTTATGCCATTCTCGGCAATGCGAGCGCGGGCTGGGTCGTCTATGCCGCCGGGCCGTTTGCTGCGCTCGCCGGGCTCTACGGTCCGGCCCTCACCAATATGATGAGCATTCGCGTGGACGAGACCGAACAGGGCGAGCTGCAGGGCGCGATCGGCGCGGCGCAGGGCCTCGCCATGATGATCGGCCCGCTCGCCATGGGCGCGATCTTCAGCGTGTTTGCCGACCGCGACACGGCCCCGCTCTACCTGCCCGGTGCGCCGTTCCTGCTGGCCGCGCTGCTGGTCGCGGCCGCCATGGTCGTCTTCATCCTTGCGACCGACAGGACGGACCGCGCGGCGCGCATGGAAGACGCCGCCTCCGGTTCTGGGGCGGCTAGTAGCGCAGAGTGATGACCACGATCTCCGGCGGGGAGCGAAAGCGGATCGGCAGGATGGACGTGCCGATCCCGGCCGTGACCACGAGCGGCGGGGTCGTCTGGATGAGACCATAGGCGCAAGGCTTGCCACAAGACGTCGATGTGACCGCCCGGCCCAGCAGCGGCAGATTGACCTGCCCGCCATGAGTGTGGCCGGCGACAGCAAGCGTGGTGTCGGACCGCAGAAGTCCACGGCTATCCGGCGAGTGCATCATCACGAGAACGACGTCGCCCGCCTCGCAGGCCGCGTAGCCCTCAGGCGTCGGCACGTCCGTGTCGTGATCCGCCATGCCGGCGATGCAGACCCCGTCCGCACTCATGCCGTCATTGTTCAGGACGGTGACACCGGCTTCGCGTAGCAGCCGCGCGACCTCGTCCTTGCCATACCAAGTATCGTGATTGCCGAGTGAGGCGTATGTCGGCGCGTTCAGCCCAGCGAGTGTCCCGACACCGTTCTCGATGACGGCGATCTCCGCCGCGATGTGCCCGCTTTTCGGTTCGTGGCCGTTCACGAAGTCTCCGGGTATCAGAACCAGATCGGGCGCTTGCTCATTGATCAAGGCAACAACCTGTCGCCCCTTCCCCGCATCCACCACGCGCCCGCCAAAATGCAGGTCAGCAACCAGCACGACGCGCAGGCTCCGCTCGCCCTCGCCCAGCGCCAACTCGCGCACAAGCAGGCGCTCCGGCTCGATAAACAGTGCATAGCCGAGCAGAGATACACCCAGCGCGGCGAGCACAAAAAAGGCGCGGACAATGCCGCGCCATATTCCTTGCAACTGTCGCTCCGGCCTAGACAAGGCTGAAGAGCGCTTCCAGCCCATCGATATGCGCTTCGTGCGCCAGCGCCGCCTCGTCCGACAGGTTCGCCAGATCGGCACGCGCCGCTTCGATCTCCTCGCGCAGTGTCTCCGCACTCATCTCGGTCAGCGGCATGGCACGCTCGGCCAGGATCGTCAGGCCAGCCGGCGTCACATCCGCAAAGCCGCCCTGCACGAAGTAGCGCATTTCCTGCCCGCCATCATACATCGTCACCGCACCCGTCCGCACCGCCGTCATCAGCGGCGCGTGGTTCGGCAATATGCCCATGGCACCTTCGGCGGCCGGCAGATCGACCTGATCGACTGCCCCGGAAAACAGCTCGCGCTCCGGCGAGACGAGGGACACGTTGAGTTTTTCGGCCACGACTGCTTACGCCGCTTCGGCAGCCATCTTGGCCGCCTTTTCGATCACGTCGTCGATGCCGCCGACCATGTAGAAGGCCTGCTCCGGCAGGTGGTCGTAGTCGCCGTTCACGACGCCCTTGAAGGAGCGGATCGTGTCGTCGAGCGGGACCTGGATGCCGGGCGAGCCGGTGAAGATCTCGGCCACGTCGAAGGGCTGGGACAGGAATTTCTCGATCTTGCGGGCGCGAGCCACGGTGAGTTTGTCCTCTTCCGAGAGCTCGTCCATGCCGAGAATGGCGATGATGTCCTGCAGCGACTTGTACTTCTGCAGCGTCTCCTGGACCTGGCGCGCGACCATGTAGTGGTCTTCGCCGACCGTGCGCGGCTCGAGGATGCGCGAGGTGGAGTCGAGCGGGTCCACGGCCGGGTAGATGCCCTTTTCCGAGATCGCACGGTTCAGAACGGTCGTCGCGTCGAGGTGCGCAAACGACGTGGCCGGGGCTGGGTCGGTCAGGTCATCGGCGGGCACGTAGATGGCTTGCACGGAGGTGATGGAACCCTTGTTCGTCGAGGTAATGCGCTCCTGCATGGCGCCCATCTCTGTAGCCAAAGTGGGCTGATAGCCCACGGCGGACGGGATGCGGCCCAGCAGGGCGGACACTTCGGAACCGGCCTGGGTGAAGCGGAAGATGTTGTCCACGAAGAACAGGACGTCCTTGCCCTCCTCGTCGCGGAA
>JAHDEU010000233.1 GCA_020628635.1 Hellea sp.
CTCCCCGGAAAGGGGAGGTGGCCGACGCGCGCAGCGCGAGGTCGGAGGGGTGACAACATAATCAGCCGCGCGACAGCGCGTCCTCATTCCCCGCGAAACACCGGCTTGCGTTTCTGGATGAACGCTCCGATCCCCTCCATCGAGTCCTTCGAGTTCGCCGCCATCATCTGGTATTCGCTCTCCAGCCGCGCGGTCTGTTCCTGGCTCGACGTCGCGGCCTCGCGCATGATCTTCTTCAGGTAGCGCAGGGCGAGGGGTGCCTTCTCCGCCATGCTCTGGGCGTAGGCGATGGCCTCCTCCCGCAGGCTCGCGGCGGGCACGACCTTGTTGACCATGCCGAGCTCCAGACAGGTCGCAGCACTCAGCCGCGTGCCTTCGGCCATGGCGGCGAAGGCGCGCTTGTAGCCCATGTGGTGGAGGTAGAACCAGCTCGCCCCGCCGTCCGGCACCAGGCCAATGCCGATGAAGGGCGAGAAGATGGTGGCGTCGTCCGCCATGACGGCGAGATCCGAGCCGAGCGCCAACCCCAACGCCACGCCGCCCGCAAAGCCGTTGATGGCGCTGATGTAGATCTTGTCCGACTTGGCCACGCCGTCCACCAGCGGTTTGTAGTCCCGGATGGAGTTGTCAAACGTTCCGGTTTCCGGCGAGCCGCCCAAGCCCTCCTTCAGGTCCGTGCCGGACGAGAACGCCCGGCCCGACCCGGTCAGCACGACGACGCGGATGTTGTCGTCGGCTTCCGCCTTGGCCTGCGCGTCCGCGAGGCCAGCCCGGACGGCCCTGTTCATGGCGTTCATCGCCTCGGGCCGGTTGAGCGTGATGACGGCGACATGGCCGTCGGTTTGGTAGGATACGACTGACATGACTTACTCCGAGAGGACTTTGGACGTGATGAGTTGGGCGACGCGGTCTTCGTCATATCCGAGCAGCGCGGTGACGGCCTCGCGGCCCGCATTGATGCGCGGGATGTCCGCGAGGTCGGGTTCGCCCGCCTCGCCAAAGACCGGTGCGGGCCGCGGATGGGTGAAGGGACCGACCGGGGTGAGGCCGTGGCGGGCGGCGACCTGGGGGTGCTGGGCGGCCTCGACATAATCCAGCACGGGCGACGTGCAGGCGTCCGAGCCGTCGAACAGCGCCGCCCAATGGTCGCGGGTCTGCGTCTTGAACAGCGCTTCCAGTGTCGCGTGCTGCGTCTCGTGGAGATCGCGCTTGTTCTGCCCGCCGAACTCCGTCGGGTCGATTTCCAGCAGGCGGAGGAACTCGGCGAAGAATTGCGGCTCGATGCAGCCGACGGCCATGAACCTGCCGTCCGACGTCTCGTAGCAGCGGTAGTATGGCATGGCTCCGTCGGTTGGCTTCCCGCTCCGGGCTCCATTGCCCCATCGCGGCGAGGCTGTGGAACATGCTCATCATGGAGTTGACGCCGTCGACCATGGCGGCGTCGACCACGGCCCCCTGCCCCGTGCGCTCCGCCTGCAACAGCGCGGCCAGCAGGCCGGTGACGAGGAACATCGAGCCGCCGCCATAGTCTCCCACGAAGTTGAGCGGCGGCATGGGCGGGCGGCCCTTGCGCCCCATGGCGTGCAGCGCGCCGGTAATGGATATGTAGTTGATGTCGTGACCGGCGGTCTTCGCCCACGGCCCGGTCTGGCCCCAGCCCGTCATGCGGCCATAGACCAGCTTCGGGTTCACGGCGCGGCACTCATCCGGCCCGATGCCCAGCCGCTCCACCACGCCGGGCCGCAGGCCCTCGATCAGCGCATCGGATTCGGCGACCAGATCGAGCAGCAGCTGCGCGCCGTCCGGCTGTCGCAGATCGACCGACACGCTCGTCTTGCCGCGGTCGTGAATGGTCGCAAACGCCGGGCCGGGCCGGTTCACCAGCACGACGTCCGCGCCCATGTCCGACAGCAACATGCCGGCATAGGGACAGGGCCCGATGCCGGCGAGTTCGATGATGCGGTAGCCCGCGAGAGGTTTGGATGAGCTCATGGCCTGCCGGATATGAGCGCCGCGCGGCCGTCGCAAGCGCGGCCGCACGGCTTTTCATTTATGATGCGCCTAGGAAGCGGCGGACTTCTCCGCATAGTCCGCCAGCAGCTGGTCCTGCTTGGCCCGCGCGATCTTCTCGAATGTCATCTCCTCGATGCGGATGTCGGTCAGCGTCTTGACCAGGGTGATCAGCGAACCCGCGAGAAACACGATCCCCATGGCGAGATAGCCCTTGGTCGCGATGTTGACCGGCATGAGGAAAAGCGACGCACCGAGCATGGCGAAGGCGGTGAACACGCAGGTGTAGTTGAAGTGGATCCAGGTTTTGGAGTGTTGGAGCATGGTGGGTTCCTTTGGGTCGGTGGGTGGTTGAGGGGTGGTTTCTTCGGGTGTTCAAACTCATCCCATCTCGCCGGCTTGACCGGCGAGCCCATGGACGGATGTGTCGGTGGGTGCGGTGGTGGATCGGTATGCTAATCTGCCGCCGCACGGTTTCGATGGTTCCGGGCCATGGGCAGGCCGTCGGAGCGTCAGCAAATCATCCGGGGGATGATTTGCAGCGGAGGGTCGGCCTGAGGCGGGATTGGGACGTTAGCTTTCCCTCGGCTGGGTGGCACGAGTGATACCTTGGGCGAGCTTGGGGCTTGCGACCGCACGAGTGCTGGGCAGCTTTTCCACACCAATCCCCACGGCGCGTGCCAGCAGCTTTGCCAGCCCGGCAAAGTCCGGTGCGGCACTTCCCGCGGGCAGATAAGGCATGACCAGCGCGCTCATGACTTCACCTCCGCGCGCAGGCGCTCCAGCACGTCTTCGGGCCTCGTCTTCAGCGCCTTGCCGTGACCGCGCTCGGCCAGCTGCTGCACCACGTCGCGGCCCGACAGCGCGTCCTCGACCTCGTCCAGCGCATCGTCCAGCGCGCCGGGATCGTCGGAGCCCAGCAGGCGCGCCAGCACGGCTTCGCCCTCGCGGATGGAGGCACGCACGGAGCGTTCGCTGGCCGGCGAGCCGTTCGACCCCGCCAGGCCGCGCCGTTCGCGCTCGACCGACTGGGCGGTGATCAGCCCCTGGCGCAACCCGATGAGCTGCCGCTGGTTGCGCTCGAGCGCCAGCCGCAAACGCGACGCCCGCGCCCGCGACGCCGCCAGCGTGTCCTCGCGCAATCGGCGTTCGTCCTCCATGGGCGCGATCATGGCGGCGGCATCGGCCGCCAGCGCGTCGTCCCCGGCAGCGAGCGCTTTTCGCGTGCGGTCCGAGAGATCCGCGATCTCGCCGCGCAGCCGCTCCAGCGCGCTCTCGTTTGCGCGCATCTGCACGATCATGGCCGCGAGGCTGCGCTTGGCGGCGGCGTGTCCGGCTTCGGCTTCCGCAATCTTCTGCTCGATGATGAGCGAGGCATTGTCCGTCTCCAGCTGGCGCAAAGCGCGCCGCTGCTTGCCGAGGAATATGGTGCGCAGAGTGGCATACATGTTGGTCTCCTTTATTTGAACACTGTTCAAGGATGGGTAGCCGCATGATTGAACCGTGTTCAACCTTCACGATTGAACATTGTTCATTCATGCGTGTTGTGGCAGGGAGCGCGCATGAGCCAGCACCCGCCCAAGCCCGAAGTCCCATCCCGCCGCGGCGTGCGCTCGCCCGACGGCACGCGCGAGCGCATCGTGCTGCAAACGCGCAAGACCATCGCGGAGGCCGGGCTGCGCTCCGTCAAGGCGCGCGACATTGCCCGCCGCGCGGGCGTGTCGGTCGGCACGATCTACAACATGTTCGGCCCGCTCGATAATCTGGTGCGGATGTCCAACGCCGTGACCTATGACGATCTGTTCGAACACCAGAGCGCGGCGCTGAGCGCGGCGCGCGCGGACGGCGCCGAACCGGGTGACACGCTGCGCCGCCTCGCCCGCGCCTATCTCGACTGGGTGCGCACCCACCACGCGCTGTGGTCGGCCACGCTGGCGTTCAACCGCGAGCGCCGCGACGACGACGTGCCGGAGTGGTACTCCTCCCGCGAGCGCGCCCTGCTCGGCATCATCGAGGACGCGCTGTCCGACTTCCCGCATGAATGGGACGGCGAGATGCGCCTGCACACGGCAAGGGCGCTCTGGGCGTCGATCCACGGCATCGTCGCCATGGCCATGGGGGCGACGGCGCTGTTGCTGCCGGTCGATGAGCTGGAGCTG